>CAYNUM010000124.1:0-6708 GCA_964400025.1 uncultured Croceivirga sp. | reverse complement strand
CCATCAATCACCTCTTTGATTACTGATAAACCGGGATCCCTTCTATCGTTCAAAATTTTAATGAACTCATCAATAGGCTCAACCACCGATGCATCTTCCGATGAACCGTATGTGACAAATACATTGGCAGTAAGGCTGGAGCTTCGATTTGAGGACTCATAAGGCCCTAATTGGGTGTGGAGTTCCTTGAGATATTCCACTTCATTCTTGATTGATGGACTACCAATAATATAATTTTTAAAGGTTTCAGGTCGGGTCAAAAGAATGTACGCGCCAAATTCACCACCCAAGGAGTAACCAAAATACGTACGACTATTTGGATCGGTACGATAGTTTTGTTCAACATAGGTAATGACATCATTGCGTATAAAGTCTAGATGGGCTTTGGCCTCACCCAATTGGTATTTTTCCTGAATTTTTGGGTCGCTGTGTTCAGTCATCGAATAATCGCGAAACCTACTGAGATGTGCCCCCACTTCTTTTTTTAACTCCTCATTACCATCCAATTGCCAAGAAATGCCAACGAGAATGACATCCTGAAAAAGGTATTCTGAAGCTCCGGATAGCATTTCTAAATGCCAAATGGCGTCTGTATAGTAAAGCACTGGATAGGATTTGCTTTCGTTCTCAGAGTACCCTTCGGGCAACTCAATATACAATTCATAATTGCGTTGGGAATCGGTGTCTTTTATCGGAACCACCTGAATTTGTGATAATTCCAAAGATTTCCCTTCTTTTCGAACGGCATTCCCTTGTGCAAAACCAATAGTCAAATGCGCCAATACCGCCAATAGTACTAGTGCCCTCCTTTTATTTTTCATGTAGTTGTATTTGTAATTTTCCCTAAAATTAGTGGTGTTCAACTGCTCAAGGCTGATGAATAGGATGAGGTTGCTATTTAAATGACGAAATCATTTCATCATTGATACAGCACTTTGGTAAGAAATTATGATAGTTCAGACTTGAACGCTGTACTTTTGACTGTTGACACTAAAAGAGATGATGAAAAAGTCCTTAAAAAATACGCTACTGCTAAATTTGGGCGCTTTTCTGTTGGTCTTATTCCTCGAGCTATTGAGCAATTCGATTATCAAGGACAAACTGGGTTCAGATTTTTCATTTTTCTCGCATAGTCTAAATTATACCCTACATATCATGGGTATCATTTGGGTCAATCATTTTATTCTCATTCCATTCTTTTTTGATAAGAAGCGGTACCTGTTATTTACGCTGCTGCTTATTGGTACGATTTTTATTGCCATTTCCACAAAGGGAAACTTTCGGTATGATTGGACTACGATTTCGAAACTGTTTTTCTTTTTTCTCTACACTACTGGAACAGGTATGGCTGCTTATTTTATACGGCGCAGTATCATCGTCGAGCGAAAAAACAACGAAAAGGAAAAATTGCAAAAAGAACTGGAATTGAACTATTTAAAGGAACAGGTCAATCCCCATTTTTTGTTCAACTCTCTGAATAGCATTTATGCGCTCTCGAGGCAACAATCAAAAGAAACCCCAGAAGTGGTCATGCAACTTTCTGAGCTAATGCGTTATCAATTGGAAAGTGCAAAAAAAGATGACGTCTCATTACAGGAAGAGCTTGACTTCATTAAAAATTACCTATTGCTTGAGGAAAAACGATTGGGCGAACGCTGCACAATTGAGTTTTTGATTGAAGGGGAAGTCTCAAATCACAAAATAGCGCCTATGTTGCTCATTCCCTTTGTTGAAAATGCCATTAAGCATGGAGCACAGGCCACCAATGAACGCAGTACTGTTGAAGTGAATGCTACTATCAAAGATGATACACTTTACGTACATTTCTTAAATTCAAAACCTGGTAAAATAACCAAGTCGAATCGAAGAGGCATGGGACTGGAAAATGTACAGCGACGGTTAGATATTTTGTATCCCAAGGCGCATAGCTTGGAAATCAAGGACCTACAGGGCGAATACCAGGTCAAACTGACTATTATAACAACAGACCGGTTAGAATGATGCGAATTGCTATAGTTGATGATGAACAGTTGGCACGGGAAGTGCTTGAAGAGTATTGTTCGAAAATAAACAACTTCGAATTGGTCTTGAGTACCGGCAATCCCATTGAATTTGTGAATTTCATTCAAACCAATCAGCTTGACCTTATCTTCTTGGATATAGAAATGCCAGAGTTGAATGGCATGGGCATTTTACGTTCGATGATACGATCGCCTAAAGTCATCTTGACCACTGCCTATTCTGAATATGCCTTGGAAAGTTATGACTACGGTGTAGTCGATTATTTATTAAAACCCATCAAACTAGAACGTTTTTTACAGGCCATTAACAAGGTTTCAGCTTCGAATATCATTGCACCAAAAGCGAAACCTGAAAAAGGGGAACTCTCCATAAAACACGACGGCTTGCCCATCACCATACCTTTTGCTTCCATTCGCTATCTACAGAGTTTCGGCAACTACCTCAAGATTTTTACCGATACCCGAATGTACCTGATTTCAGAAACCCTAATCAACATCAATACACAGTTGTCAGAGAATTTTCAGCGCACCCATAAATCGTACATCGCCAATTTGGATCGGGTTTCAAAAGCAACGCGTACTCATATAGTGATTGAAGATAAAAAAGTGCCCATTAGCGCGATGTATAAAATGGTTGTTTTTGAAAAGTTGGAAGTGTTAGGTTTGGGTAAATAATATCTAACTAGAAATAATTGTTTAAGTTATTAGGTTTTAGGTGGGAAATAATCTTGTAAACAATTCCAAATTTTCACCACTTGATTTAAGATATCATTTGAAGCATAAGAACTTATATTGGTCATAAAGATTCTACCCAAACCAGTTTCTTTATCAAAACTCATTAGGCAAATAACCCCATAGTTTCCACCATTATGACCGATTTTATTTCCTTTCAATTCCCAAAACACCCCTTTTCCCATCGATATATTCATCATTCGTTGAAATGATTCTGGCTGAAGTATTTGGCTTTCTCCATTGAAACCTTTTATCATGGCGAATAAATACTCGGACAACTCTTCGCATGAAAGCATCATACCGCCGGTTGGATAAAGAATGGGCCTATACGCTGGTATCTCTATTTTATTTTGAAAATAGCTAGTTGGAAGCTCCTCTACCTTATGCTTCCAAATACCCGTTTCAAAGCCAAATTTTTCCTGAACAAATTTCTCAATGTAATCATCAAATGAAATACCAGTGGTTAATTCGACGATATACGCTGCCAAAGCAGCGCCTAAATTGCTATACTCGTAGTGCTGCCCTGGTTCAGTCTTGGCGAACCTCTTCTTAGTATAGTTTATACCATTAACTTTTAACGATTCTTCTAAGAACTCTCCGAGATCTAATTTTGTGTTTGATGCCCAACTACTAAAGGACTTGTATATTTCTTTACCCACTTCCTTTTTGGAAAAACTAGGACTACCATCTAGGTACCATGATTTTTGACCTATTCCCTCATCTAAGATTGATGAGGTATGGCTGGCCAAATGTTTTATCGTAATATCTTTTGTATGATGTGGATTCTCAACTTTAAAAGGCAATAACTCGTTAATAGGTGTGTCGAGAGTCAGTTTTCCTTCTTCTACAAGTGACATTATGACAACCCCAATAAAGGTTTTTGAAATTGAGGCGATATTAAAGCGTTGTTTCGTTGAAAACTTTACGTTTTCATTTAAATTTTCATAACCATAACTCCTTTGAAATAATATGGAATCCGAGTTCATTACAGCTACTGCAAAACCGGGAAGCTCCGAGGAATCAACACCACTTTTAAGATGTGAATGCAGCCCATCATTATTGTATTGACCATGCGATTGAAACAAAACAAATACCAAGAACGGCAAAACAGTTAATACTCTAATCATATATTTTTGACTTAAATAATGCTTCAAGGTTCGCCGAGTATATCTTGAAAACTTTGGTGACTATTTTCTAAAGTGCCCTTTGCAAAACATACTTGAAAGCCAATACAAATTTCTTGTGTCTTGAGGTTCGACAAAGCAAGAACTTTATTTAATCAAAAAATTGGAAAATTGGGACATACTAATCTTCTTTGACAGTCCAATAGGTGCCGATAGCGCTTATATCACGAATTGTAGCGAAAAATTTCTTGGGATTTAAACCAGTAATCGCCTTGAAATGATTGATAAAATCAGATTGGTCGTAATATTTATTATCATAGGCGACATGACTTAGTCTAGGTTTTGCAATTGCCTTCTCATAATGAGATAAGGCCTTTCTAAACTTGACTACAGACTTAAATTCTTCAACGGTAAAACACATGTGAGTTTTAAACAATCGTAAAAGAGTCTTTCTGCTAATGCCCAAACTATCGGCGATGTCTTGTGTTCTTGGAATTTTTGAACTATTCAAGATTAAATCAACGGCTTTTAGAAGTCGTTTATCCTCAAATTCTCTGAAATAACCCTTGAAGAAGGTATCTAGTATGTCCCCTTTTATTTCAAAATCTCGGGAGTGAAATACTAAATCAGCAGTTGTAATAAAATCATCTCCAAAATAATTAAAGTTAGATGCCCTACTACTTTTCATCAATGTGCTTAAGGGGGCTTTTATGAAATGGTTAATACCAAGAGGATTAAAAACAATACCAATTTTGCTAAATGCACCTCGTAGTTTTACTTCTTTGCTGGTCTTGTTATTGACCGTTAATATTACCTCTTTGGCATTCGATGCGATGGGCAAATATGTCTTTCCGCTAGAACTCCATTGAATTTTTACATTGCTGTAGACATTCAGAGCTGACAAATAATGGGGATGATAGACGATGTCTTTTTTAAAATTTTCATTTTCTGACTCATGGAAATAATAGTATGCTATGTGTTTTCGTAGGTTTTTATCCCTAGGCAAAATGGTATAAAAGTCATCCACGGCACATCCCAAATAATTCAATAGTACAATTTAAAACTAAAGAACAGGAACATCAAAAAATATAATCCTTTGAATTGGCAATAAATTTTGCAACATGCCAATTGTATTTCGCCAATTTGGCATGTGTTTCAAAAGCAACTCGTACACATGTATTGATTGAAGATAGAAAAGTACCTGTGAGCTCCATGTATAAGGCGGTCGTTTTGAAAAGTTAGACACCTTGGGGTTAAGGTGGAATTTTAACTGTACCAGTTCCTACAAAACCTTTCATTTAATGTATAAGCGGAAAAACTGTAACGATTTTTAAAAAACGTAGTCTTTACTCCGTAAAAACGAACACCTTATGAAACCAACTACCCTTCCACTGTTTACGTTACTGTTTTCTATTCTTTTTTCAAATCACATTTTAAATGCCAATAATGGAGCTTTGGCCTATCTCTATCCCATTTCGAACATTACAGTTGATGGTGATGCGATGGACTGGCCGATATCAATAGAGGCACACCCCCTTACCCATGTTTTTTACGGTGATGGTCTTACGGGTCCTGAAGACGGTGCAGCCCTTTGGCGCGGTGGCTACGATGCCAAAAGCGGCCATTTGTACTTTCTGGTCACTATGTTAGATAATGATTATGTCAAAACTCCTGACAATAGCCATTATTCAAGCCATGATTTTCATGTGCTTTATATCGACCCTAAGCATACCAGGGAAGGTTCTGGGGTCATCGCCTATGAACTTGATGAAGACCATCGTAAGATTGTGGAGCAAGAGGGACTTGGGTTTTATCCTCAAGTGAAAAATGCCAGTTTTGACCAGATGGAGGTGGCCATTAAAAGAAAGGGTTATACCGTAACCTATGAATATAAAATCAAGGTGTCAGGTAACTTAAAACCAGGTCGTGTCTTGGGCTTTGACTATGCCGTTTTTGATAAGGATACTGACGAAGATCATGTAATGATTACTTGGGGAAATACGGGGGGCAACAAGTTTACCAATTCAAACCTTATAGGAGACCTTATACTTTTAGGAAATGAAGATCAACCCACAATCGTAAAAGGGCAACTACAATGGAAAGGCGAGGCAGCCAACCATTGGCCAGGTTCGATACAATTCGCCCATAAGAACAAGACTGGTTTTTTTGTCAACGCATCTGTTGATTCGTTAGGGCAATACACCCTAAAACTGCCCAAGGGCGATTACGATATAAACATACCTCCTACTTGGCAGATGGATCGTTGGTTTAAAATTGACCAGGTCAAAGGTACAGGTGATATACCATCAGTTTCAATAGCAACAAACAGTAAAGTTATTGTAGACCCGGTACTGGTTCAAATTGCTAAAAAACCAAACATGATTCCTGAAATGGGTATTTTGCTTTCCCCATTTGATAAAAACTCCTAAGAAAAAGTGGATGCTTTTGTGGAGGCTTATCGCTCATACTACAACATACCAGCGGTTTCTTTGGCCCTTATTCAAAATGGTAAACTGGTATACCATAATAGCTATGGAGTTGAAAATACTATTACCCAAGAACCTTTGCGCGATAAAGCAGTTTTTGAAGCAGCCTCAATCACCAAATTGGTATTTGCCTATGTGATGAACCGATTGGTGCAGCGTGGGGAATTTGATTTGGATAAACCCCTCTATGAAACCCTACCCTTTCCTGAATATCCCTCTGCTCATTCTGCGGTCGGGGCTGGGGGAGCGGAGATTATGAAAGAGGTGCTAGGAAGAGCTGAATTTGCCTTTAGAATGACGTCTGTTACAGCTCTTGATGGGGCACAGGAACGGCAATATAGCCAG
>CAYNUM010000123.1:0-6725 GCA_964400025.1 uncultured Croceivirga sp. | reverse complement strand
TATGGGCAAAAGGTGGGTTACGGATATTTTAAGGGACCAAGACCCCAATGATGAGTCTTATTTTCCATACATGAACGGTCAATTTGTTTTCAAGAATGCCGTGGTTCGCTTTAGCGAAGTCATCATGGAAGGATTACAACAAAATAATTTGCAGCCCATGAATATTAATCTGTTGGTGCCTCATCAGGCGAATTTGCGTATTTCACAATTTGTACAGAAGAAATTCGGTCTTTCCGACGACCAAGTGTATAATAATATTATGAGTTATGGCAATACAACTGCAGCGTCTATACCCATAGCGCTAACCGAAGCTTGGGAACTAGGAAAGGTAAAAGAAGGTGATTTGGTGGTATTGGCAGCCTTTGGTAGTGGCTTTACGTGGGGCAGTGTTATCATTCGCTGGTAAAAAGAAAACCCTGACGCTTTAAAATAAGGTCAGGGCTTATTGACCACTTGATAAGAACTAACCAACCAATATTCAGCCAAGTGGTCTTTTTGTTTTGAACATGTATATTAAAGTAGACGACAAAACTTAGAGCATGTTACAGTTTAAGGGGTAATTAAAATAAGAAACCCTGACAGCAGATGCCATCAGGGTTATTGCATTGATAAGCTATACTAAACACTAACCATTAACTATAAAAATACAGTCTTACCAATGATAAAGTCTTTAATTGTTCAAAATATAGACGTGCTTTTCATTAAATAGTTACAGTTTAACTCGCGAAAAAACAAACTTCTACAATGGCATTGAACACATTAGTATTTGGAGCTTCCTTAAAACCAAATAGATACAGTAATTTGGCTGTACAACGCCTTCAACAACATAGTGAAAATACTTTTGCCTTTGGACTTCGACCTGGCTCAATCGGTCAAGTGCAAATTACGAACAATTTAAGTGAATTGCCAAATATTGATATTGTAACGTTGTATATTAACCCTGAACGGCAAAAAAGATATTATTCAAAAATTATCGAGTTGAACCCTAAAAAGGTAATTTTCAACCCCGGGACTGAAAATCCTGAGTTTTATGAACTGCTTAAATCTGCTGACATAGGAGTGGAGGTAGCCTGTACACTGGTCTTATTGTCTACTGGTCAATACTAGTCTCTTTTTCGAATTAACCAAAGACCAAAAAAGGTCAATAGGCCATTTAAAGGTAAAAGCTCATAACCAATATCGTATCCACCTAAATACTCTATCGGCAGACTGTCCAAGAAAAATATTATTAGTACTGAGAGTACACCTACCAGCCAAACATAGTTGTCCTTGATTTGATGTTTTGTAAATATACCAAAGGCGAAAAGCCCTAATAGAGGTCCGTAAGTATATCCAGCAACTATTAAAAGACTATCTATAACATTTCTACTCAATATATACTTAAAAGTAATGATTACCAGAATTAGCATGATACTCATATATATATGAGTTCGTTTACGAAGGCGTTTTTGTTCTTCTTCAGGCTTTTCCTCAACCTTTAAAAAATCAATACAGAATGAAGTGGTCAAAGAGGTTAGGGCACTGTCAGCACTGCTGTAGGCCGCTGCAATGAGACCCAGCATAAAAGTAACGCTCAAGGTCAAACCCAAACCGCTGTTCAAAGCAATTTCAGGAAACAAAAGGTCGGTTTTTGGAGCACCATCCATTAATGGAATTCCAATACCATTTTTATTGGCGTAGATAAACAAAAGAACCCCCAATAACATAAAGAGGAAAGTAACCCCTACCAAAACGAAACTGAAAGAGACCATGTTCTTTTGTGCATCTTTCAGGTTTTTACAGGTGAGGTTCTTTTGCATCATGTCTTGATCTAGACCAGTCATACAGATGGTAACAAACATTCCACCAATAAATGATTTTAAAAAGTGATTACGGGCCAAGAAGTCATCAAAGAAAAAGAATTTGTTGTACTGCTTGATTTCGTCAGAAGCTAAAAATTCACTGAAGGTCCAATCTAACTCTTTGGTTATAAGGACAATCGATAATATTACAGCTAGAACCATAAAAGTGGTCTGTAAGGTATCGGTCCATACAATAGTTTTAATACCACCTCGATTTGTGTATATCCAAATCAACAGAATTGAGAGTACAACAGTCAATTCAAAGGGTATACCGAAATCATCAAAAACGAATTGTTGTAGCACAATGGCCACCAAGAACAATCGAAAAGCAGCACCAAGTACTCGGGAGATAAAAAAGAAAAATGCCCCGGTTTTATGACTTGTAGACCCAAATCTATCCTTTAGATATTCATATATGGAAGTAAGGTTCAGTCGATAGTAAATGGGTAACAAGACAAAGGCAACTACAAAATAACCCACCAAATAGCCCAAAACAACCTGCATATAACTGAACTGCGATGCTTCAACCCAACCGGGTACTGAAATGAAAGTTACCCCAGATAGTGAAGCCCCGACCATACCAAAAGCAACCAAATACCAAGGCGATTGCTTACCTGCCTTGAAGAAGTCGGTATTGCTATCATTTCTACCTGTGAAATATGAGATTGCCAAAAGCACCAAAAAGTAGGCAGCTATGAGCATTAATATCTGAAGGGCGGTCATTGTATCGGTTTGCGGTGCAAAATACAAAAAGTCAAACCGTGTTTGAACTTATCATTTCTCAATATCCACAATGAACTTTATATCGTAATTTTACATCCATGGAATTTTCTTCGAAACTTTTGGAGAATGCGGTGTACGAAGTATCTCAACTACCGGGCATTGGTAAGCGAACGGCGTTACGATTGGTGCTTCATTTATTAAAACAACCTGAAGATCAGACGTCGCAGTTAAGCAAGGCGCTCTCCAGACTAAGAACAGATGTGAATTACTGTAAAAGTTGTCACAATATTTCAGATTATGAGATATGTGAAATATGTTCAAACCCGAAGCGAGATAAGCAGATTATATGTGTCGTTGAGGATGTTCGTGATGTGATGGCCATTGAAAATACAGGACAGTTCCAAGGCCTTTATCATGTACTTGGTGGAAAGATTTCACCAATGGAAGGGGTGGGGCCGCAAGAATTGAATATTGCGTCGTTGGTCAATAAAGTGAAAGAAGGAAAAGTAAAAGAGTTGATTTTTGCCTTAAGTTCGACCATGGAGGGTGATACGACCAATTTTTACATATACAAGCAATTGGAAGGTCTAGAAGTGGCTACTTCAACTATTGCTAGAGGAATTTCAGTAGGGGATGAACTTGAATATGCAGATGAGGTTACGCTTGGTCGAAGTATATTAAATCGAGTGCCTTTTGAAAGTTCAATAAAGGCATCTTGATGAATTTATTACAATAATTAGACCTTAATTTTGTTATTTTTGCAAAGCAATTACTCAAAACAGCGTTTGAAATAAGAATATGTCAAAATTCGAATTGAAATTACCGCAGATGGGTGAGAGTGTCGCTGAGGCGACTCTAACCTCATGGTTGAAAGAAGTGGGCGATACCATCGAACTCGATGAGGCCATTTTTGAAATTGCCACTGATAAGGTAGATTCTGAGGTGCCCAGTGAGGTGGAAGGTACACTTTTGGAAAAAAGGTTTGAAGTTGATGATGTAATTCAAGTGGGCGAAGTAGTAGCTGTTATCGAAACTGACGGAGCTGCAGAGGTAACGGATTTTGAAATCACCCAGGAAGCCGCTATTGAAGAAGAAATAGCCGCCCCAGTTGCTGAGATTGAGCAACAAATGGTTGTAGCTCAAGAAACGGTACAACCATCTGTTAAGCAAGATTTTTCTTCAGAGCGATTTTATTCGCCTCTAGTACGAAATATTGCAAAAAAAGAAGGAATATCACATGCGGAACTAGATACGATTCCCGGTACGGGAAAAGAAGGTCGTGTAACCAAAAATGATATATTGGCCTACATTGAAAGTCGGGGCCAAAATGGAAGTACGCTTCCTAAGCCATCTGAGCCCACTAAACCACAAGATGTTCCAGCTAAAGTTCAAGATAATACCAAGACTCCTGCAAGCAAGGCTTCACCGGTTGCGGTAAAGCAAGGTGATGAGATTATTCCGCTGACACGCATGGGCAAACTGGTTGCCCAGCATATGGTCGACAGTGTTTCCACCTCGGCCCATGTACAAAGTTTTGTAGAGGCCGATGTCACTAACGTGGTACAATGGCGCAACAAGGTTAAGAAAGCCTTTGAAGAAAGAGAGGGCGAGAAGCTGACTTTTACACCTATTTTTATGGAGGCCGTAGCCGTGGCCCTCAAGAAATTTCCAATGATGAACATTTCTTTGGATGGAGATAATGTTATAAAAAAGAAAAATATCAACTTGGGTATGGCGGCTGCCCTGCCAGATGGCAATCTTATCGTTCCAGTCATAAAAAATGCTGACCAATTGAATTTGGTAGGTATGGCCAAAACTGTAAATGATTTGGCCAATAGGGCGCGAAATAATAATTTGAAACCTGATGAAATTAAGGATGGTACGTATACCGTTACCAATGTGGGTTCTTTCGGAAGTGTATTTGGTACACCAATCATCAACCAGCCGCAAGTCGGTATTTTGGCCTTGGGTGCCATACGAAAGTTGCCTTCGGTTATCGAAACCCCAAACGGTGATTTTATAGGAATTCGTAGCAAAATGTTCCTATCACACAGTTATGATCACCGTGTGGTCAATGGTGCATTAGGAGGTATGTTCGTCAAGACTGTGGCAGACTATCTTGAAGCGTGGGATTTAAATCGCGAAATCTAGCTCAAATCCCTATTTATTCATTTTAGTATTCCTATTTTCGAGGGATATTTAAATCAATATGAAACGCTTTCTTTCACTGCTCTTTTTTCTATTCTTCGGATTGTCACTGCTTGCGCAGGATTTCTCGGCGTATGAAAAAAAGTTGTACAGCCAGGGGAGTGGGGTATTACCCTATCGTATTTTATTACCCGTAGATTATAATGCAGAAAGGAAATATCCACTTATACTATTTCTGCACGGATCCGGTGAGCGCGGCAATGACAATGAAAAACAATTGACGCACGGTGGAGAGTTGTTTCTGCGCGATTCAATTCGGAAGAAATTCCCGGCGATAGTAGTCTTCCCGCAATGTGCTGAAAAAAGCTCATGGGCAAGACTTGAGGTTACAGGAGATTGGGGGAATCGGACCTTCACTTTTTTTAAAAAGGCAAAACCTACACAAGAAATGTTGTTATTGGAAGGCCTTATTAAATCTTTGAAGGAGAACTATTGTATAAAGAAAAGTCAAATGTATGTTGGCGGTTTGTCTATGGGTGGATTTGGAACCTTCGAGTTGGTCAATAGAAATCCTGGCTTGTTTTCTGCTGCTTTTCCTATTTGTGGAGGTGCCAACCCAAAAACAGCAGGCCGTTTGAATAAAGTTGATTGGTGGGTCTTTCATGGCGGTGCTGACGACGTGGTGCCACCAAAATATTCTACCCAAATGGTCGATGCCTTGAGAAACAAAAAGGCCAAAACAAAATATACACTTTACCCGGCAGTTAAACACAATAGTTGGGATTATGCGTTTAAAGAACCTGATTTACTACCGTGGTTATTTTCTAAATCAAGATTAAGATGATGCAATTGAACCTGACAAAACCGATTTGTTTTTTTGACTTAGAAACTACGGGCACCAATGTGGCCAAAGACCGTATTGTAGAAATATCCATTTTAAAGGTTTTTCCAAATGGAAATAAGGAAAGTAAAACGTGGCTGGTCAATCCTGAAATGGCAATTCCCCCCGACGTTGTTGCAGTGCATGGAATTTCAAATGAGAAGGTGGTGAATGAACCCACGTTCAAGATGTTGTCAAAAGAAATCTATGCCATGATACGAGACAGTGACTTGGCAGGCTTCAATTCAGACCGCTTTGACATTCCACTTTTGGCCGAGGAAATGTTGCGTGCAGAGGTAGATTTTGATATGAAGCATATGGTTTCTGTGGATGTTCAAACCATTTTTCATAAGATGGAGAAGCGTACCCTCGGGGCGGCTTATCAGTTCTACTGTAACAAGAATTTGGAAGACGCCCATAGTGCCGCTGCCGATACCAATGCGACCTATGAGGTGTTATTGGCCCAATTAGAACGCTATCCCGAACTTGAAAATAATGTCAAAAAACTCTCAGAGTTCACAACAAGAAAGCAATCGCTCGACTTTGCCGGATTTATAGCCAAAGGAAAAGATGGTGAGCCGATTTTTAGTTTTGGTAAGCACAAGGGAAGAAAAGTAGATGATGTACTTGAAAATGAACCGGGCTATTTTGGTTGGATAATGAATGCTGACTTTCCATTGTATACCAAAAAAGTGTTGACCCAATTAAAATTGAGCAAGCTCAACAATAAATTATCATAGAGGATTTATGAAACTGATTTGTATCGGACGCAACTATGCGGCCCACATCGATGAACTCAAAAATGAACGCCCAAAAGAACCAGTGGTTTTTATCAAACCCGATTCCGCCATACTGCCCAAAGAACAAGATTTTTACATACCTGAGTTTTCAAATAACGTGCATTACGAGGTAGAGGTCTTGGTTAAGATTAAAAAAGTGGGCAAACATATTGACCCGAAATTTGCACATAAATACTATGATGAAATCGGTTTGGGTATTGATTTTACGGCAAGGGACCTGCAATCAGAATTAAAAGCCAAAGGCTTACCTTGGGAAAAGGCTAAGGGCTTTGACGGTGCCGCCGTTATAGGTAAGTGGATTCCTGTAAAAAAGTACGAAAATGTTGAAAAACT
>CAYNUM010000122.1:0-6789 GCA_964400025.1 uncultured Croceivirga sp. | reverse complement strand
CGTCATGGGTAAAACGGTAATCTCACCTTGATGGGTAATGACACCAACCGAGATTTCAGTGCCATCTAAAAACGATTCAACAAGCACTTCGTCATCTTCCTTAAAAGCAGTTTCAAGGGCAGTATTGAAATCTTCCAGTCTATAAACCTTACTGATGCCAAAACTACTGCCTGCTTTATTCGCTTTTACAAAGCAAGGGAGCCCAACTTTTTGAATGACTTCTTCCGTATTTATTTCTTCACCTTTGTTTATGTAGTAAGAAGTCGCACAATTTATTCCATAAGGTTTTAGGGTGCTCAATAAATCCCTTTTATTAAAAGTCAATGCTGCTTGATATGATCCACATGAAGTTTGTGGAATGTTCAACAGTTCAAAATAAGCTTGCAAACGACCGTCTTCTCCTGGTGTACCGTGTATGGCATTGAATACACAATCAAACGTTACCGTGCCATCAGGAAGTGGTAGGCTGAAATCGTGTCTATTGATTTCAATTTTGTCATTGTTCTTAGTGGTGTAATACCAGGAATTTTGCGTGACAATTATACCGTAGAGGTTGAACTTCTCTTCGTTCAAATGATTGCTAACAACGGTGCCACTTTTAATCGAAATCTCATATTCGCTAGAGTAGCCACCCATTATAATTGCTATGTTCTTCTTCACTCTGGTCGATTAAACGGTAGCAAAGTAAGTAAAAAAGGGGGGTTTCTTCTATATTTGCGGTAAACCGTTTTGAATGGGAAATTTCCTGAATTTTCTTCGTAGCAAAGTCTTTTTAATTCAATTGGGGCTGGCTTTATTGGCCCTTGTGATCATTTGTTTTTTGACTTTAAGTTGGTTGAAAAGTAGTACCAACCATGGTGAGTTCGTGCAAGTCCCTGATTTTTCAAGAATGTCGGTAATGGAAATGCGAAAGGCCGCTGAAGAAGCTGGTTTGCGATATGAAGTATTGGATTCAACTAACTACAATCCAGAGTATCCAAGATTTTCAATATTAGAACAGAACCCGCCGGCAGGTACCAAAGTCAAAGAAAACCGTAAAATTTATTTCACAGTCAATCCATCAGGATATAAAAAGGTCACCATCCCCAGAATTATACAGGTGACCCGTCGTAATGCCACGTCAATGTTACGTGCTGTTGGTTTAGATGTACAACGAGTAACCTATATTGATGAGTTGGGTAAGGACATGGTTTACTACATCAAATTTAAGGGCAAAGAGATGAGTCCGGGGGATAAATTACCTAGAACATCGAAGGTTGAATTGATTTGTGGTAATGGTACCATACCCGGTAGTGCTATTATCAAAGCAGAATCACAGGAGTAATGGCTGATTCAAATGCCCCTGAATCATCACAGGACGAGCTTTTTGAACACTATCGATTTGAAGCTTCCAAGGGTCAAGAACCGCTTAGGGTAGACAAGTTTTTAATGAACTTCATTGAAAATGCGACCCGTAATAAAATTCAACAAGCTGCCAAACAAGGGCACATTTGGGTAAATGGTAACCAAGTAAAACAAAACTATCGCGTAAAGGCCGGTGACGAGGTAAAAGTTTTGTTTGAACATCCGCCGTACGAATTTTTGTTGACACCAGAAGATATTCCACTTGACATTGTTTATGAAGATGATGAGGTTTTGGTTGTAAACAAATCCGCTGGTATGGTGGTACACCCTGGGCATGGTAACTACTCAGGAACCTTGATCAATGCTTTGGTGCATCACTTCAATGATTTGCCCAATAATAGTTCGGGTAGACCAGGTCTCGTGCACCGAATTGACAAAGACACCTCGGGTTTATTGGTGGTGGCAAAGACCGATAGGGCCATGGCCCATTTGGCACAACAATTTTTCGAAAAGACTTCTGAACGAGAGTATGTCGCCTTGGTATGGGGCAATGTTTCAGATGATAAAGGTACCATTGAAGGACACTTGGGAAGAAACCCGAAGAACCGTTTACAGATGATGGTCTTCCCTGAAGGGGATTTTGGAAAGGATGCCGTCACCCATTATGAAGTTATACAACGTTTGGGCTACGTCACTTTGGTGTCGTGCCGTTTGGAGACGGGCAGAACGCATCAAATAAGGGCCCATATGAAGTATTTGGGCCATACCCTATTCAATGATGAACGCTATGGGGGGGATAAAATTCTAAAGGGTACTTCTTTCACGAAATATAAACAGTTCGTTGAAAACTGCTTTAAGATATTGCCGCGACAGGCCCTGCACGCCAAAACCTTAGGTTTTGTACATCCTACCTCAGGTGAAATGTTGCGCTTTGATTCAGAAATTCCATCTGATATGGCGGAATGCATTGAAAAATGGAACAGTTATTCAAAACATTCCAATTAAATAGATTTCGTCGATTATGAGATTGAAAAGAACATTTTGTGATAATGCTAAATAGACGATTTCATAATTACTTTTGTAAACAAATTGCTCACGAATGAAAATTGTTATTTCTCCAGCTAAGTCCTTGGATTTTGAATCTACACTTCCTACAGATAGATTTAGCCAACCCGAATTTTTGGTTCAAGCTGAAAAGTTAAATAAGGTCTTGGCCAAGAAAAAACCAAAGGCTTTGTCAGCACTAATGTCAATTTCAGATAATTTGGCGCAATTGAATTGGGAAAGGAACCAACAGTTTTCAACGCCTTTTTCGGCCGAAAATGCCAGGCCAGCAGTTTATGCCTTTAACGGGGATGTTTATCAGGGATTGGATGCTTACACAATTTCGAATGATAAATTGGAAAGTTTGCAGTCCACCCTTCGTATTCTCTCAGGACTATATGGAATCTTAAAACCATTAGATCTTATTCAACCCTATAGATTGGAAATGGGAACCCAGCTTAAAATAGGTCGTAAAAAAAATCTTCACGAATTCTGGAAAAAGTCTCTAACCGAACATTTGAACAATGAACTCGAAGAAGGTGAACTTTTCATCAATCTTGCCAGTAATGAATATTTTGGTGCCATAGATGCAAAAAGTCTTAAAGTACCGGTCATTACACCGATTTTCAAAGACTGGAAAAATGACAAACTTAAGGTCATCAGCTTTTTTGCTAAAAAGGCGAGGGGTTCGATGGTCCGGTATATTTTGGATAATGATGCACAGACTTTAGACGACATCAAGTCATTTGATTATGATGATTATGAATTTAGTGCTGCCCATACAATTAAGGAAAGTCAGCCGGTATTCATTCGATAGAATATTTTTCAAAGCATAGCGTTGAAGTATTAAAACGCTTTGTGATGAAAACCCTATTGCCCTCATTATTCTTTTTTTGTTTTTTCATAGCGCTGATATCATGTGACGATCGCGATGATAATCTTTCCGCCCCAAATATTAGAATTCAGAATTTGAGCAATCAGAATTTTGCTAGGGTAGAGGTCAGAAATGACACTATCTTTTTTGAAAACATAACTTCTGAATCCTTTTCTGAGTATTTAGAACTTGATTTGGCGTACGAGATTGATACCCTAAGAATTGAGGCTGATTCTACCACTATCAATTTCGTTCCCGATACCATTGTGAATCCGCTTCCAATAGGTCTGTATACCTATCAATTGAATATCGATGAAGAAGGAGAGCTCATTTTCAATTTTAAGGTTGATTAACCGTATTATAATTTTAGGTCTACCCTTTTTTCCTCGTTTCAGTAATTAGCGAATAGTTTATTTTTACCGCTAACAGTGGGTTCTATTTAATGTAATAGATGTTTTATTATTTGATTTTAGCACTTCAAGGGTATTGTATATATCATTGCTACACCAATAGAAATCAATACTATTGGATATTTCTAATCATTTTTTTGCCGGTGGTGGGCTGTTTGATATACCTCTTTATGAATGTTATTCGAAAGAGAGATATGGAGAGGGCCCAAGAAAGCATAGTCAATACTTTAAACCCATCAAAACGCATAAGGGATTTAGAAAAGCGTTTAAAGTTTTCAGAAACATTTGAGAATAGGGTTGCACTAGCTGACGCCTTGTTGGAGGATGGAATGGTTGAATCTGCTATAGGTCATTATAAAGCAGCACTGAAAGACATGTTCAAAGAAGATTATTACGTATTGTCAAAACTACAAGAAGCCTATTTCAATTTATCAGATTTTGAGAATTCCCTTGAGATAGCTGAAAAAATTAAGGGAAATCAAAAGTTTCCGAAGTCCCGTAGTAATTTTATTTACGGGCTTACCCTTGAACAAAAAGGCCAGTTACAAGCTGCAGAAGAGCAGCTTAGAAGGTTTGATGCTCCATACAACTATTACCAGCAACGATTGGAATTGGCACGTTTTCTAGTGAGATGTGAAAACAAGGCCGATGCCAAAACCATTTACCAAGAAATCGTCGACGAGTCTGAGAACATGTCCAAACAAAGTTTGCGGGCAAATCGAGCTGTGTTTAAGTTAGCAAAAGAAGAATTGTCTGTATTAGTTTAAATGTTTGTACATCGACACCCTTACGCTCCCTTTTTATTTGAGGGCGCTGAAAAACTTATTGTAGGTACCTTACCACCGCCAAGATTTACGGTACAACAACTCAAAGAGGGTGATGTGAACTTCTGCTATGGTAGTAGAGATGGTCAACTTTGGCCAATCTTGGATAGGATTTTCAACTTAAATCTTCATTTTGAAACAACCGATAGGGCAATCAACCAACGAAAAGATTTTTTACTCAAAAGAAAGATTGGTATTTGTGATATTGTAGAGGTGGCAGAACGTGAAAAAATTGATGCCTCCGATTTAGGGATGCAAAATGTTCGTTTACGGAATATTATTGATTTCCTCGAAACCTATCCAACCATTCATACCCTACTTTTTACAGGAGGTAACAGTAAAAATGGACCTGAATATTTTTTTAGGAGGCATTTAAAAGAATATGGCTTGAAGCTCGAAGTCGTTAATGACCAGGTGCCCAGAATCCATCGGTTTGTTCATCCAAAGACAGCTAAAAGTATTGAGACCGTCTCCTTAACGGCGCCTTCAGGGGCTGCCAACCGAGCTGTGGGTAGCCTTGAAGAATATAAAAGACTGAAAGACGCAGATTCCAATTTCAATACTTTAGATTTTAGGGTATTGCAGTACCAAAAGTTTTTTTGATTAAGCTTCTTTGCTTTGTTAGGTTTGTAGGGAAAGAACTATAATTTGTGATTTGCCAAAAATATCCTGATGAATCTGGGCTTTATCACGAACTTTGAAGTAAAATCAGAACTATGGTCAAGGGTAAGATCCAACAAAATAAAAGGCTAAAAGAATTTAAAAAGTCGGTTACCAATCGATTCAACATTTACAATAGCCTCTTTTTAAGTTTGCCTTATGCCGATATGGAAAACGTTAGCATGATGGTACCGCTTTTATTTGACCAATGTGAAAAGGGACTTGCAAATGGCGAAAAGCCGCAAGAAATTATGCAGAACTTTTTTGCCAATTTCACCGATTTGGAAGATGAGAAAGAACAAATTGATTTTATGTTCAGAATCATCCAATATGTTGAGCGCCAGGTAGTGCTTTTTGACAGTGTTGAAGACGCAGCTTTTCCAAAACTTCAGGAGTATACCGATTCCCTTTCTATCAATGATTATTTTGAATTGGTCGATCAACACAAGAATTGGGAAAAAATTGCTAAAAAACTGTCTTCCTTTAGTGCGCGAATCGTGCTCACGGCCCACCCTACCCAATTTTATTCGCCAGCCGTTTTGGATATTATCAAAGAGCTAAGAAATCAAATCGATGAAAACCGAATTGACGATATTGATTTGACCATGCAACAACTGGGGTTGACCTCTTTGATCAATACCGATAAACCGACCCCCTTGGATGAGGCGAAGAACATCATTCACCTCTTGAGAAATACCTATTATAATGCCATTGGAGAGCTTTTTGATTATATCAAGAACAATATACACATGGCAACCTTTGATAACTATGACATCATAAAACTAGGTTTTTGGCCTGGTGGTGACCGCGATGGTAATCCATTTGTAACTGCTAAAATTACACAGCAGGTAGCTGATGAACTTCGAATCAATTTGATGAAGTGTTATTACAATGAGCTCAAGGTATTGCGAGGAAAATTGACATTTAAGAATGTACAAAAGCCTTTGAACGCGCTCAATGCAAGTCTTTACAGGGCAATGTTTCAAGAGAACTTTTTGATATCATACCCAGAAATCGTTGAGAAATTAGAAGAAATAAGATCAATTATAATTGAAGACTATCACTCGCTACATCTCGAAGGATTAAACCGACTTTTAGATAAGGTTCATATTTTCAAAACGCATTTCGCGGTATTGGATATACGCCAAGACCATAGTAAGCATTACGCCGCAGTGGAGTCTATATTAAAGCAAAGTGGTCATATAAACGCTTCATTGGATGAACTTTCAGAAAAAGCTTTGACTACGTTATTGTTGGAAGAACAGGTTGCCTTTGAAATGAATGCAATTGAAGATGAGGTAGCTCGAGAGACACTTACCAATATTTCAAATCTCAAAGAAATTCAAAGAAGAAATGGGCAGGATGGATGTAATCGTTATATCATAAGTAATTCGGAGGATATTTTCGCTGTACTTTTTGTTTTTGGGCTATTCCGCTGGTGTGGTTGGAAAACAGACGAAATAACCTTTGATATCATTCCGCTTTTTGAGACCATGAAAGGTATGGAAGCTTCTGAAAGTGTCATGCAAACATTGTTTGATACTACCATTTACAGACAACACTTGGCAAAAAGAAATGACACTCACACCATAATGCTTGGTTTCTCAGATGGCACTAAAGATGGAGGGTATCT
>CAYNUM010000121.1:811-6790 GCA_964400025.1 uncultured Croceivirga sp. | reverse complement strand
GATCACTTAGCTGGAGCGTAGTTTTGAATTGAGTATCAGCAATTCTTAGATCGGGAAATTCTTCGAATGATTGTCTCGTAAAAATGAGCTTATTGCTGTTTTCTGATTTTTTAGGTCTCGAATAGCTGAAAGCCCCGTTCAGAAGTTGTTTAACGGTTTTTGACTTCGGATTATATTCAGCATACCCTGCATTTTTGGTGTTTTCATTGAACGTGCTGAGCAATAGCGGTTGACTAAAGTCAATACTTTCTTCTTCCTCATCCAAATCTAAATATCGGTATACCGTTTTAGTTGCCCTACCATTGGTCAATTTTTCCTTGACACCCGTTTCAGGATTTATTTTCCAGAGGTCATAGCGATCATAGACCAATAGAGATTCATCGTTCTTGGTCCAACCGGCAGTTCCGTATGCATAGGGGTAGTTCGGATAGTCGTTTTCCTCATTGTAAAAACCAGACCCCTTGGTCAGGGCAGCGTAATCTCCTGAACGAAGGTTGTATGAGAACCAAGTGCTGTCCAATCTGCTATAGCCATAACCATATTTTGCTTTTGGGCTGAGCTGCATTCGTGGCACTTTTTTCAACTCATGAAGTGTTTCTCCTGATTTTGTGTTTACTACTTTATAATCGTAATAGGTTCGGGCGGTCCATTGTCTTTGTAAGTCATATGGGCTACTATTGCGAACCAAGGCAACTTGGGCATTTCCTTTATCGGCCAAGTCGGTATCCTTGAAAACTTCATTGGCCAACATGATAACTTTTTCATTGTTCAAATCAATGGCCGTGGTGAAAGATTGAATGGAGTCATTTTTTAATTGTAACTCTTGAACGGTATACAAGCGCGGTTCATCAAAGGTCCAGACCTCGACATTTACAATTTCTTCCTCTAAAAGTGAGGTGTCTTTTTCAATTGGGGGTTTTGCCAGTCCGAAATAAAGTTTTGATTCATCCTTCGAAAAGTGAATTTTACTGTATTTAGAAATAATATATTGGTTTGGGGCACCGGCATTGTCCAATACCTTTTTTGCATTTTTTTGACCTTCCTTCCAAAGAAACAATTCGTTCGGCCGTACCTGAATTTTGGTAGTATCGGTATCTACAATAAATCCAAAATTCTTTCCTGAATCACTAAAATCCAGTTGTTCATATTTTGCCTTCTTTGCTTCATGTAATGTTGTGGTACTGTTGGTTTCCAGATTTCGAATATATATGCCTGCGTTACTGTCTTTGGTTAGTCCTGTAGAAGTGTATGCCAAATATTTTCCTTCTTTCGCAAAGGCATAATCCGTTACAAATTTTAGGGTATCCTGACGCTGCGTTTCCAAATTATGTAGTACCAAATGATACCCAGTTTTTTTGCCAACCTTTTTTGATTTATTCTTTTTGGTTTTAGTTTCTGATACCGTGTCTTTTTCCTTTTTTTCTTTTTTGATTTCTTCCAACTGATAGGCCAAATAACCTGAGGATTTTTCAGGGATTTTATATGATTTTACGTTCGCAATCTTTATGAGTTTTTTTTCTTTTAAGTCAAAAAGACCAAGCGTATCCTTCGGTAGTTTATCTTTTTTGACCTTTCTTTTTTTCATTGCCATAACACTGTCTTTCCAAGCCTTTATGGTAAAAACCACATATTTTGAATCGTGGGTAAAATGGCCTTTTTGCCCCCTGTCGTATTCCAACAAAAAATTTCCTTTGGCATCCTGAACTTTAAAAAAGTGGTCTTTTTCCCCTCTTTCAAGACTGTATAACACGAAATCACCGTCTGGTGATATGGCTTCGTTTTTTATGGTGCTCCATAAATCGAGGTCGCTGTGGTCCAATATTTTCTTCTGTCCAAAGGAAAGAGTCGTTGCCAGAACCGTGATTAATAGCATAGAACTTCGTAGCATGACAATTGAATTAGTTCTTATAAATATAGGGCTTAGGAGTGATTTTTATAAGGGTGTTTTCTAGTTTGTATAGTGAACCTTTGTCATATACTTGCTATATGTATCACCTCTTTGGTGAAGACAAAGGGGTTGCCTACCTTTGCGCAAAATTTTAGACTGATGGCGAAATCAGACAACGAACGAAATCGTAAACCCGGAAATCGACAAGGTAGCTTCAAAAAAGGTACTCCACCTAAAGGTAGTTTTGCCGAAAAGGCCAATCGTTACAATTCTGAACGAAAGAAATCAAAACCCAGGCCTAATTCAAATCCCGACCTAATTCGTTTGAACAAATATATTGCCAATGCTGGTATTTGTTCACGACGGGAAGCAGATACCTATATCGCTGCAGGTAACGTTACCGTTAACGGCAAACCTGTTACCGAAATGGGGTATAAGGTCAAAAGAACTGATGACGTTCGGTTCGATGGGCGAAAATTAAATCCTGAGAAAAAGGAATATGTTCTACTGAACAAACCCAAGAACTTTATCACTACAACACGGGATGAAAAGGGGCGAAGAACGGTGATGGAATTGGTGAGTAGTGCCAGTAATAACCGTCTGTATCCTGTTGGGCGCTTGGATCGAAACACTACGGGGTTGTTGCTTTTTACCAACGATGGTGATTTGGCCAAAAAGTTGACCCATCCAAAACATGGGGTTCGCAAAATTTACCATGTTCATTTAGAGAAGAATGTAAGTATAGCTGATATCCGCAAGATTCGTGAGGGCTCGACTTTAGAGGATGGTGAAGTACAGGTTGATGAGGTCGATTATGTTCAGGGTGCCACCAAAAAAGAAGTGGGTATCGAAATTCACTCAGGGCGCAACCGAATTGTACGTCGCATTTTTGAACATTTGGGATACGAAGTTTCTAGGCTAGATCGGGTGGTCTTCGCTGGCCTTACCAAAAAAGACTTGCCCCGTGGCCATTGGCGTTATCTGACGGAACAAGAGGTGATAAATTTAGGAATGATAAAGTAGCTTGTTTTCTCTCTATTCCATTAGATTCAACCAATCCTTTTCAATTTGAGTAATTAGGGAAATTAAGAGTTGCTGATTTTCTGCGTTTAACTCATTAAATAATTGGTTCCCTTCTTTTAGCCCTGCCAGGGCAAATTCAAGACCATTGATTTGCGAAGCCGGATATAATTTTTCTTTCTTGCGCATAATACGTATCAAATGCTGAATAATCTCAATGATTTTTTTTACCTGTTCTTTATCGTGAAGGGTCTCAAATAATGATTGTGAAGTGCAGATGAATTCTTCAATTTCCTCAGGGGGCAAAAGTGTAATAAGTTGATTGATTTTCGCTAAATCAAAAGGGGCTTCCATCTTGTTTTTTAGAGCCTCTTCAATAAGAATATTTTCAAATTTCGAGGCGGCCCTGAATGACTTCAGTGCTTTCAATCCGGTATTTAGAATTTTTCGGAAATGCCGTCCATATTTGAAGATCAGCTTTGATGCATCTAATAATATGCTGATTAGTTTTTGAGGGTGTTTGATGAATTCATCTAAACTATGAAAGGCTTCATCCAAAGTTGCCCGCTTTTCAAAATCAGGATAGATATAGCTCAAAAAGTAGTTTCTAAGCGTATCAAATGTCTCCACATTAATGGTTCCAGGAATATCGTATTGCTGTTTAATCGTTTTGTATTGATATCGCTCTATTATGGCATTGCGATAACCGGTAATAAGATCTTGTAAAATGTCAGCTTTGTTCATTAATAACCACGACAATGATGACGTGAATTTAAATAGAGTTGCCCACTATTTTACACATTTCATTAACTAATTCTTTCAAGAAAAGTTTAAGCACGAAGTGGAACTAGGAAATTTCAATTTGTAGAATATCCGCTACCGCTTCGGTAGCTAAGAATGATACCACTTGTGTTGCCAAAAGGAGAATTCACGTTACCTTGAGTATAACTGTAAAGCAACCTAAAATTCTCGAAGGCGTAAAAGCCCAGAAAAAGGTTTAGGGAGTTGCTGGTGCGAAAACCTCCGCCTAATTCAATTATATTTTTAAAGGTTAACGCCAAATTAGCGTCAATCTGAAAAGGGGCTCCTTGTTCATACTTAAAGAGCATGCTGGGTTTAAGAATGAAATTCGGATTATAGCGGTCGAAAACGATATGATAACCCGTGTACCCATAAACCGGTTGAGATAATTCTAGGTTATCTTGATTGGCAAAAGATTCACCCAACAAATTTGGGATTGAAACCCCGGAAAAAAAGTTGCCGTGACCAAAAAGAACGCCTGCACCCACCATAGGTAGGGTAGCATTTATATTTTCTGCGAAATTGGGATCATTTTGTAAACCAAGGCTTAGAAGGTCTTGATTGTAAACCAACGCTCCCGCGTTTAATCCAAAAGACAAAAAAGAACGATCGTATATTTTCCAATATGGGTGTGCATTATCGTTCAAAAAGACTTTATAGGAATATGTGCCAAAGATTTGGGTCGCACTAGTCACTCCAATCTCGTCATTTAAAAACCCGACACCGATCCCCATATTTTCATTGCGCAAAGGGGAATTGAAAGTGGCTGCTAAACTTCTAGGGGACCCATCAATGCTTTGATTGCCAAAACCGATATTACTAATCGTGACCTCTGAGTTAGTTAAAACTCCCGCAAAAGCCGGATTTATGAGGTACGGATTGTAATTGTATTCTGTGAATGAAGGTGTTTGTTGTCCCCATGCCAAAGAAAGACTAAGAACAAGAACCAAGAATAAAGTTTGTTTGAATGTCATAGTCTTATCTTTTTAATACCAAGAAGCCTTGGGTAGCCTTAAGGTTGTGTTGTTCTGGTAGTATTAACCTAAAAAAGTAGGTTCCCTCAGGTAATTGGCCGGCACCCATACCAGTCATTTGGTTGGCTTCACCACGAAAAACATTAGAGTTATTATCATACCCGTTTATTTCAAATACCAAATCGCCCCAACGATTGAATATCATTACGGTGTTGTCGGGATATTCTTCAATACCATTAATGGTCCAAAAATCATTATTCCCATCTCCATCTGGTGAGAATCCATACTGTGATTCTATTTCCTCTACCTCTGGAAGAGTGGTGAATGATTGTGATTCACAATTTTCAGCCCTTCCGTCATCGTTATAAGGAATTATGGTAACAAAAACCTCTTGCCCGTATGGGAGGTTTTCTTGAAGTTCATAGGAGGTCGTCAATCCAGCATCAATTTCAAGGATATCCATGCCTCCAGGAGTGGTGCCAATGGTCAGTATATAACCATTTATATCTCCAATGGCCCTCCATGAAATTTCGGTATTTATAGGAATGTTATTGCTTCCGTTTTCAGGAAAAGACAGCGTTGTACAAGGTGGAAGATTCACTTGAGCCATTGCTGTTATAAAACTTTCTTCTTCACAGAATTCTGCATTTCCCGCACTATTATAGGGTTGAATAAAAACGAAAATCTCAGTATTCTCTGGCAGGTCATTTACCAAATTGAAGGTGGTCACATTACCAACGTCTTCATCTAAAATATCGCCTAAGCCTGGAGAAGTGCTTATGGTGAGTCGATAACCTTCCGCTCCCTCTGTAGCATTCCAAGATATTTCGGTATCGGTAGGTACATCAATCATTAAGTTTAATGGAGTATTCAGATTTACACATTCAGGGAGTGTTGGCGTTGCCGATATAATGGTGAAGGATTCTGGTGCACATCCGGTTGCATCACCATCGGTATTGAAGGGCACGATGGTCACTGTGACGATCTCACCGTTATCAAAGTCATTGGTAAAGGGGTGAGAAGTTCCGTTGACCACAAGGTCGGTCACATCGTTCAAATCACTGGTGCTTCCGTTCACGGTAATTCGATACCCTTCTGCATTTCCAATGGCATCCCATGTAATCTCGGCCAGGTCCACAGCGACGTCAATGGCCCCATCCAACGGACTTGTCAGTTCGGTGCAAGAAGGCGGCATTGGCGTTGCCGATATAATGGTGAAGGATTCTGGTGCACATCCGGTGGCATCACCATCGGTATTGAAGGGCACGATGGTCACTGTGACGATCTCACCGTTAT
>CAYNUM010000121.1:0-711 GCA_964400025.1 uncultured Croceivirga sp. | reverse complement strand
CAGCGACGTCAATGGCCCCATCCAACGGACTTGTCAGTTCGGTGCAAGAAGGCGGTATTGGTGTCGAATTAATGGTAAACGATTCTGAGGTGCATCCAGTTGCAGTTCCAACATTGTTTTCAGGAACAATGGTAACGGTAACAATTTCTCCTGGTGCAAATGCATTATTTAAGTCATAAGAGGTTTCGGTAACCGTGGTTGTGATGTTATTAGCGGCACTTGGGCTACTAATGGTTATTTGATATGCATCGGCCGCATTGGCTATTTCCCAACTAATAGAAC
Source organism: uncultured Croceivirga sp. (assembly GCA_964400025.1). Taxonomy (GTDB): domain Bacteria; phylum Bacteroidota; class Bacteroidia; order Flavobacteriales; family Flavobacteriaceae; genus Croceivirga. The sequence goes on along the minus strand of CAYNUM010000121.1, from coordinate 429 downwards.
TTAAATCTACGGCGACATTAATACTTCCATCAACTGGTGAAGACAACGTAGAACAATCGGGTGGTATGGTCGTGGCATTCGTTCTAAAAGTCTCTTCGGTACAACCACCAAAATCCCCATCATCGAAATATGGGGTTATGGTGACAAAATAGTCTTGGTTGGGATCAAGGTCCGCTGCAAAATTATAATTAGTTACTTCACCAACATCTTCATTGTTCAAAATATCAATGGCACCCGATGAGGTACCCACACTTATTTTATAGCCGCAGGCTCCTGGATTATCGTTCCACTCAAGACCGGTGTTTATTGGAATATCGGTAGCACCATTACTAGGATATATCAGCGAAACGCACCCTTTGGATATATTAATATTCAAGCGGATATCGTTTCTGACCAGCAAAAGATTTTTTCCATTGGTGCCCGGTGCAT
>CAYNUM010000120.1:0-6810 GCA_964400025.1 uncultured Croceivirga sp. | reverse complement strand
GTGAAAAACTTAAAAGTTTTGCGCGCTATAGAGACATCCCTGTAATTTTCCTCACCGGAAAAGTCAATGTAAAGGATAAGGTAAAAGGTTTTGAAGTTGGAGGTGTTGATTACGTTACCAAACCCTTCAACGAACAAGAGCTGATTGCCCGTATTCAAACACACATCGAACTACGACGTGCAAAAAATCAAATTGAACAACAGGCTGAAAACCTTCGGCAGTCAAACACCCTAAAAGACAGGATGTTCTCGATTATTGGCCATGACCTTCGATCACCTCTAAGTGCTGCTAAATTAAAAATGGACTTTATAATGCGCGGTATCATCGACCCAAAGTCGGACGACTTTGTGGATGGTACGGTCTTCGAACTGTTAAAAACCATGGATGAGGCCCTCAACCTACTTCAAAACCTTTTGGGTTGGGCAAAATCGGAAAGTGATCAAATTCAGGTCATTCCAGAGAATCTAGATTTAGCAAATATCGTGGAGCAGACATTTCGTTTGCTCAAACTAGGTAGTGAGCATAAGAAAATCGAATTGATCAATTGCATTCCGGCCAATACCTTCGTTCATGCTGATTTGAATACTACAAAAACTGTTTTACGAAACTTACTTTCAAATGCCATTAAGTTTACACCAATAGACGGTAAAATAAAGGTCAATGGTCTTGTTGCTGATGAGCGGATTTTTATTGAAGTTCAGGATAATGGCCAAGGTATTTCCAATGAAGACATCACAAAGATTCTAAACCCAAATGAACACTTCAGTAAACTGGGTACTGAAAAAGAACCCGGCACTGGTTTAGGATTGGTACTATGTCAAAATTTCGTCAAGAAGAATGGGGGAACTTTAAAAATCAAAAGTTCTCTTGGCAAGGGCAGTACATTCTATTTTGATTTGCCCTTAGGTAAAAAAGAACTCGCTTAGGCTACCGCTTCGGTAGGCTTTCCACCTCGTTGGGCCCTTTCCCAATTTACAGATTGGTTTCCTTTCATATATCTACCAAAGCCTAAAAAGACCGATAGATTCATAATGAAGAAATAATAAGGAATGAACAGTACCTTAAGACGTATTTGCCTGTTCTCCAAAAACCACCCCAAGAGGGATGCGGTATAAAAAAGTATCTGACCCCAGAACAAAAGACTGAAAATTCCAAAGGAAAATATGCCTTCATTTAGGGCAAGAACAAAATTCGCTGGAATAATCAAAAGCAATAATAACGGTGTCAACGTCCAACGAAGTACGCGATGTGATATGTATTGAAATGATAATGTACCATATTTGAAAAAATTCAATAAGGGTGCCAAGCGCACAACCGATTGGATACCACCAGCAGAAATACGGATTTTTCGTTTCAATTCTTCCTTGACATTCGCCGAGGCATTTTCAATGGCATAGGCCTCTGGGTTGTATTGGATGGTATTGCCCTTCATGGCCACTCTTAGTGAAATCATGAAGTCGTCCAATAAGGTATCTTTCTCCACTTCTTGCCAAAGTTCTGTACGAATGGCAAAAAGTTCACCCGCTGCACCAACCACAGAATACAGCTCGGCATCCCATTTCTTTAGCTGTGATTCATATTTCCAATACATGCCTTCACCAGCCCCAGCAGCACTATCAACGTCTTTGGAGTAAATTCGTTTTTCACCTGAAACGCAACCTACTTTGGGATCACGGAACAAACGAACGATCTCTTTAATTGAATCTTTACCAAGGTTTGTATTGCCATCAGAAAAAATGACAATGGGGGTTTTAACGTGTTTCATACCGCGATTCATTGCGGCAATTTTTCCGTTTCGAGCGGGTTCATGTAACACGGTTACCTCATTGTACTCTTTCAACAATTCTGGCGTACCATCATCAGAGCCGTCAGTAACCCAAAGTTGGGTCACTTTATTTTGGGGATAGTTCAAGCTTTTAGAATTCGCCACTTTCTCCCCTAGATAATCCTTTTCATTGTATGCGGCCACGAATAGGGTAACCTCTGGCTCGTAGTCTTCATTACCTTCAAAAGGCTTACCCAAATCGAAAGCCCTTCTTATTTTTATGATGGCAAAAAGTAAAATCCCATATCCTAAATAGGAATAGAAAATGATGAACAATGCCACCCAGAAAAATACTTCTAAAGCTTCCATTTGAAATCTATTATAGTTAGGCCACTACAGCTTGCTTTTTTTGAACGCGTTCCCACTCACCTGTATGGTGATTGAATTGTTTTATAACCCTAGCAGGGTTACCAACAGCGACTGAATATGGAGGAATGTCTTTTGTGACAACACTTCCTGCGCCGATCTGACAATTTCTACCAATCGTTACACCGGCCAATACGACTGAATTAGCCCCCACATGAGCCTCGTCATCTATGACAGTTGGCCTAATATCCAAAGCCTGTTCACTCGAATTCTTGGAGCCATCAGCATACCCATGGTTAAATCCTGAAACGAATACATTCTGACCGAGCCCAGAGCCATGACCCATAGTTACAGGACCAATAACTACGCTTCCAATACCAACTCGAACCCTATCTCCTAACAATACATCTCCAGAACCGTTGTTGACGGTGCAGAAACTCTCGATTGTTGTCAGTTTGCCAATTTCAAAACGTTTCCATGGAAACACATCTATTCGACTGTTTCGTCTTATCGTTGCCCCTTTCCCCTTTTTATGAATGAAAGGGTTTACAAATAGTTTTATGAACCATCTTGGCCTGGGGTTTCTGCTGGGTGCAATCAACCACAACACAAAGTGCTTTAATTTCGGATTGGATTTTATCTTCTCTATCATATTAAAGATCTTTTATTGCATAACGGTTACTGTACCAGAACTTCTTTGGGTTTTCTATACCATAGGCCTCCCGCACTCCACCATGGCAGTCTTGTAAGTATTCCAATCCGGCGCCGGCATTCATCTCAATAACTTCAGGGCCTTTTTTGGAGTACGCTATATCCCAGCCCATGAAGGGAATTGCCTCCATTTTCTGTGCCGTTATCTCGACAAATTTTTTGATGTCTTCCCAATAGGGAAAAGAGTAGTTCTTAAATGTAAACTCAGTATCGGGGTGCTTTTCAATAACCCTTCCATGACCAACATGAATCTGATCGTCAAATTTTCCGGTATCTACATTTATTCTACAGACCAGACCAGTTTGACTGGCATTGTCCAATTGACTACCTCCTTGGCCCATTCGCAGCATAGAATACATGACTTTGGCCTTTCCATTGACAACATGTGTCATTACCCTAAATGTGTTAACCGCATTAGGATAGATTTGGTTCAACTCATCATGTTGATCTAATCCTTCCTGCAAAATATAATCTTCCTTGCCGCCCAAAGTATCTTGGATGAATTCAGCAGTTAGGTAGTTGTTTTCTTCATCGACAAAATCGTCTTTTTTGTTGAAGATAATTATGCCACGACCCCCTAGACCATGGGTCGGTTTGAGAAATAATTTCTTGGCTTTTGTGTTTTCAATAATCTCACTTACGGCATCATTATCCAACACGTTTTTACGATTATCATAAAACACACCGTGTTTGTACTGCAAAAGCAGTACGGGCTGGTTGATTTGATAAGAATCCAAAACCCTGTAGGTAAGTTCCTTATCCTCGCTTACAATGCCATAATCTTTAAAATACTTGGGAAAGAACAGATAATATGCAAAATAGTTGGGTATGTAATTTCGCATTTCCTCAGGAGTCATGTTGCAAGAATTCTTGTACATGCCATACCGGATGTATTGATAAGGATAACACCCCCAATATTTATGGAGCATTTTCATTTCCTTTTTTATTACCCCACTCGGTTTTTTGTCAGCATATGAATTAAACTCTTCAAGCTCTTTCTTATAATGCTTTTCATAGTGCTTGCGTAACTGTTTTTCAGACAGATATTTCCAAAAACGATATAATTTGCTTTTAAAATCCATACGGCTAGTTGTTTTGCAAATGATTATACATTGTTTTCACACAATTGTCCCAACTATGGGCATGCCCGACCAATATGCGATCTTCTTGAAGTTTTGGGGTATCAGACTCTAAAGCCAAATCTATCATCTCAACATATTCGGTCTTGTCTTTGGCCAAATAGACGACCTCCTTAAAATATTCCATTGCCTTGGTTAAGGTCGCCACTGTTGGCTTGCCCATGGCCAAGTACTCATCAATTTTTCTTGGGTAATTGCCCATTGTTGCCTTCGTCAGGCGCTGCGGATTAATAGCAACATCAAATGCCTTGATATATGAAGGAAGGGAATTTGGTGGCTTTGAACCAAGGAAATGAACATTCGGTAAGTTGTGCAAATTTGATTGCTCAAAACTTTCATCCTCCGGACCCACCAATACAATTTCATAATTGGGTCGCTCAACAGCAATATGTTCAATAACCTCAATATCTAAACGCTTTGAGGAGAGAAAGCCTACATAACCTATTATCGGTTTGTCGATATCTTTAAGTTCTTCTGCCTCTTCCACTTTATCCCTTTGGTAAATTGTGGTATCACAACCCTGCCCGACCATGAAGCTTTTTTCATTGTATTGCCTTGCATTCTCTTCATAGAGCAATGAATTTGTAAAGACCATATCGGCTTTGGAGATGAGCTCTGGTTCAACTTTGCTACCATGCTTTTTCCAATAGGGCACGTTCAAGAGATTATCCCGAATATAGTAGATATATTTTTCAGGTTTCAAGTGTTCTTTGAGGTAATACCCCAAAAACATATTTTGATCATTGAAAATGATGAAATCCTTAAAACCGAGTTTATCAATAGCATCTTGGATCTTCTCAGCAAACTTCTTGTTGTTCACCTTATTCAAAATGGTGAATAGTCCATCGTGAGAAACCAAATTAATGGGAAACGTTTTTAACGGAGCTGTATAAATCCAAAGGTTTTCGTCCTCTTTATATAATGCCTTTTCAGGGTTTTTAATCGCTTTTCTTCTATTCTCGGTCTTTTCAGATTTGGAGTCCTTTATAAAATCAATATAGCTTATCGGATTGTTTACGTAGAGGACCCTGTTATCTTTTGAAAATTGCTTTGCAATATCCTTACAGTTACTGCCTATGGGAATATCCCACGGTTGAATGCCCACTACGATTATATCTTTGTTCTTAATCATTGATTTTGATTTTCCAGTTGACCAAAAACATCTTCATAAAGCGTCAATACGTTCTTTGCCATTTCTTTCCAAGAAAAATCTTTCGCCCTTTCAATGCCCCTTTCTGTCAAAACTTTGGCCAACATCTCATCTTCCACCAAATTTTGCATTGCCCTAGCAATTTCTTTTGGATTAAAAGGATCAATGATCAGTGCTGCGTTTTCACCGGCAACTTCTGGCATTGATGAAGTATTTGAAGTAATTACGGGTACCCCACAGGCCATTCCTTCGAGAATGGGTATTCCAAAACTTTCGCGCAAAGAGGGGTATAGAAAAATAGAACTTTGACTAATTAAGGCAGGAAGCTTGATGTTGGGCACGTAGCCTGCTAAATGTATTAATTGCCTTAATTCTGGTGTTCCTATGGATTGAAGTATTCGCATTAATTCGGACTCATCATAATCCAGCATCACCAGATGATATTTATTTGGATATACTGAGTTGAATTCTGCAAAAGCCCTTAAAACACCTACAGTGTTTTTCTTGGGGTCGGTATTACCCAAAAAGAAAAAAAAGTTATCAGGTAAACTAAACTCTGCTTTGACGTCACTTAGAATTTTGTCATCGGTCACTTTTTTGAAGTGATCCCCAACACCATTATAAATGGCCGTCAGGCGATTATCATTAAATCCGAAATACTTATTGATTCGATTTTTCTCATAGTTGGAAACCGTAATGACCTTTTTGCTCTTTTTAATGACCGGAGGCACAAAATATCTGCGATACATATTCCCCAACTTTTGGTACCAAGTACCAGCCTTTTTAAAGATGCTTATACTTTCTAAATAAATGATATCATGTAAGGTTGTAACAAGAGGTACTTTACAAAAAATAGGGCCCGTATTACTGGTGCAATGTAGCACATCACAACCTTCGCGATAGGCCGCCTTTGGCAGTTCTATTTGCTCCCATCCGGGATAACCAAACTTCGAGCTGAGTTCAACAATCTTAAAATTTGGAGCCTCTGGAATGCAGGTATCGTCTTCATCAGGTTTTACAAAAATGATGTACTCATTCTGTTTGTCAATGACTTGAAGGTTTTTGATGAGCTCAAGAGCCACCATATCCATACCATGCTTTTTCTTTCTAAAAAGTCTTTGCCCCTCAATTCCAATTCTCATTGTGCTTTTTTAGGTATTAACAGCTCCATGCTGTGTATGTATAAATTTTTTGTTGGCGCCCTTCAATTTGAATAAGGATAAAAACATCACTCCAAAAGCCTTTGGTAAGGAAAGAATGGCGTTAATGGTTTCTTTACCGTAAAATTTCTTTGGGATGGATAAAAGGAAGGAACACACCGTCAGCCCCATAATCAAGTACCAGTAGGAGGCCGGTATCCATAAATCTTGTAGTTGAAATACAAATTCGAGAAGAAAATAGATAACCGTAATCAATGTCACCATACCCAATAACAGTACGCGAGGTGGTGAAACCATTTGATAGACCTTGTCGGCAAAATCAACATTTCCTTTGAACAGCAATTCTTTAATGCCTGATACGGCAAACCGCCTGAAGTATACAAATTGTGCGGATAACCAACGTTTTCTCTGATTCGCGAAAACCTCTGATTTTTGCACTTTTTCGTCGAGTACCAGTGCCTCTGGTAAATACTCAATTTTATTTCTGTAATGACGACGAAACACTTGGCCTATGACTTA
>CAYNUM010000119.1:0-6847 GCA_964400025.1 uncultured Croceivirga sp. | reverse complement strand
ACCTGCAACCTTCTGAGCCGTAATCAGATGCGCTATTCAGTTGCGCCACGAGGCCGATTTTTAATGGGCAGCAAATATATTTCTTTTTAAATTTACGACAAAACCACTCAACTACTTTTAATGGATTTTGAGGCTTTTATTCGTGATGTGAAAGACTTCCCTGAAAAAGGCATAATATTCAAAGATATTACGCCCTTACTTATGGATGCCAATGCCTTAAAAGCTGCGGCTGATGAATTATTTCAAATGATTGGTGGGGAGACCATAGATAAAGTGGTTGGAGTCGATAGCCGCGGATTCATTTTTGCTCCTATGTTGGCCTCAAAGCTTCAAGCTGGTTTTGTGCCTGTTAGAAAGGTGGGCAAACTTCCCTACGATACCGTTTCAGAATCGTATGATCTAGAATACGGTTCCGATACCTTGGAGATTCATACTGATGCTATCAAAAAAGGCGATCGCGTATTAGTTCATGATGACGTATTGGCCACGGGTGGCACGGCCCAAGCGGTCTGTAAATTGGTTGAAAAGCTTGGAGGTGAGGTGGTGCAATGTAATTTTATCATTCACCTAAGCTTTTTGAAAGGCGCTGAAAAAATACAGCAATACCCCCTTAAGTCATTGTTGACTTATTAACCCAAAGCTTTTTTAGTAACGAAGGCACGCCAGCCTATGATGGCCAATTGCCACTTTTTGGCCTTTGCCAAATCCAATCGCTGTTTGGTAAAAGACGGGAATACTACTTTGTTGAGCTTGGCGAGGAACTTATACATGGTTTTCCAGATAGTTTCGCAATCTACAAAATAAAGAAGTTGTTCAAAAAAACAAGTTTACGGCATAATGTTTTGCCTACGCCTACGCGTTAAGATGGTGAACAGAAAAGAATCATTTGAAGGACTGTTGGAAAACTTTTGGCGGAACATTTTTCAATGGCGTTCCGCCTGGGTTTTCATTTTGTTGATGAGACATATTTTTGATTGATGATTGATGATTGATGATTGATGATTGATGATTGATGATTGATTGTATTCTACAAGCTGATTAAAACAATATCATCACAAGTGATAATACTAATGTTACTAAGAGTTTTACAAGATTGATCATGACTGTTGGTTTTGATTTTGTTCTTCGAATATATCATGACAAATATCATTGTTGCAAATAATTTGATACTAAATATTGAATTTGAATACAAATATGTAAGTAAATAAATGATATTTATTACGGAGTGAATGTGACTTCCTTGGTTGAACTTTTCAAGTGTAAAGCAAAGGAGGTGTTTTTGTCCTAAACTGTAGGTTTTGAAGGGGGTTTTTAGGCGGGTTTTAAAAAACCAAGGGGCTTTTCGTTTAAAAAAAGGCCATTTTTTGCGATTTCGTTTCCCGACCATAAAAAAAGCCGACCAAATTTTGGTCAGCTTTTTATGCCTTTTTAATCCGTTTTTTACTTTTCCAATGTAATCTCTACAACCCCGTTTTTTGCTTTAGACCCATATTTGGTCTTCGCACTTTCGCCCTTTAGTACATTGATTGTAGCAATCTTAGTTGATGATAACTTTCTTATGACTTCTTTAGACGCTTGTTTACCATCGATGATATAAAGGGGCTCTTTTCCGTCATTATCGATAAAAAAGAAGCCTTCATCACCAATCACCTCGATATCACTGTCTTTATCAGCGTCTTTGATGATCATTACTTTCTTGTCCTTTTTGCCTTTACGTTTTTTGACTTTCACCTTTTTTTGCTTTTTTCCATCCTCGTCTGATGAAACATGAATACTGAAACTTTTATCGGTATCGGTGTCTTCTTCAATAAAAACAGTGGTGTTTTCATGGGCATTTTCCCTATCAACCTCCTTTCCGTTAATAAAGATTTTCTCCTTACCATCTACTTTCTTGATAATGAATTCTTTGTGCTCATCTCCTGAGCTTATCCAAACAGTATTGCCAGTGGATTTGATTTTTGAACTATTGAAGTGGTAATCTCCCTTGGTGCCCATCGACACCATATTGTTTTCAAGATCAATATAGATGATTAAAGGTGCAATGCCATTATCGCTATCCGATACGGTTTGTGAGTTTTTGAATTGGGCTCCATTTTCACCTGTACCTGTAACTTCGACTGAGATATCAATGATTTCTCGATTATCATTTCGAACGATAGTGTAACTGAAGTCGATATCCTCCTTGGCCAAATCTGCCTTCATTTTCATGAGATCTTCATCAGAAGTATCCTTATCAATGCGTAATTCCATCTTTTTAGTGGCTTCAGTGCCCTTCTCATTTTGGAACTGATATACGGTTTCCGTGTTGAACCCGAAAAGGAATAGGGCTAAAAAGGGTCCTATCAAAAGTGATTTCAGTGCGTCTACTGGTTTTGACTGATTCTTGTTTAACATGACGATTCGTTTTTTGATTAATGAATTATAAAATGAATTTGTAATTGATGATTGTTGCCCCATGGCTTGATTGACCATGAGATATTGATAAGACGTTTTATTAAATTGGTTTACGGCCTTTGCGTCGGCCAAAAACTCCAGGTTTTGCCGAATCATTTTCTGGTACAACCAAATCATAGGGTTAAACCAGAGTGCTATTTTTAAGGCTTCACTTACCATAACATCCAAGCTATGCCAATCCCTTGCATGTACTTTCTCATGCGTCAATATTGCTTGCAGTTCGGCATCCTTGAATTGTTTTGGATGATAAAAGAGGGATTTAAAGAACGAGAAAGGAGCAATTTTTTCCCTGGTTTCAACATGTACCAAATCTTCTTCTTTCCAAATCGAAGCATGCTTCGATAGTCGCTTGATGGAATGCAGTTGTAATAAAAATCGAAACAGGAAAAACAGACCTCCTAAAATATAAATGCACAAAAGAACGGAAGACCATTGTACCGATTGCCCCCCGGTCGAATCAATCAGGTTATTGAAAACTTGAGCATTGCTCGTATCAATGGGAATGAGTTCAACGAGTTCTGTTCGTTTTATTTTCAATAAAGGCAAAAGGAGTGATAGTACTACTCCTAATAAAAGAAATAGTCTATTTTGTCCGAAAGTGGTTTCCTTTTGCAGAAATAATGCGTAAGTACCCCAAAATAGAAAGAGAACGCCCGAGGCTTTTAAAAGATAGATTCCGAATTCCATCATTACTTGTTGCTTTCTATGATTTTAATAATTTCCCTTAGTTCTTCCACCGAGATTTTCTCTTCCCTGGCAAAGTGCGAAACCATACTTTTATAGGAATTGTCATAATAGTCGGCCACTGAGGAGTTAATGAATTTCTTGCGATACTGCTCTCTAGTTACTACCGGAAAATAACGATGTGTATTGCCGAAGGCTTCATGGTCCACAAAACCCTTTTCTTGAAGATTGCGAACAATAGTGGATAAGGTATTATAATGGGGCTTATCTCCGCTAATTTTCTCTAGAATTTCTTTCACAAAAGCTTTTTCAAGCTTCCAAAGAATCTTCATGATTTCCTCTTCTTTATTGGTCAATTTTTGCATGGACTCACATTTGATGGGATAAACGTAAAAAGAATTTTATAGTTAAACAACTATATTTATAGTTATTTAACGAAATATTTAGTTTACTCATTTCGTGCTGTTTTATGATAACCCTTGAAATCTTGGTCTATATTTGCGGCAAACACGCCATTCATGCTCGATGCACTTTTTATCATTGCAGGTCTTGCCTTGCTAATTCTTGGGGGTAATTGGTTGTTAAAGTCAGCGGTTGACCTCTCTTTAAAACTTTCCATTCCGAAAATAGTGGTGGGTATGACCGTGGTTTCTTTTGCCACCTCAGCGCCAGAATTAATTGTAAGTATAAAGGCCGCTTTGGAGAGTTCCCCTGATTTGGCCTTGGGCAATGTGGTAGGTTCTAACATAGCGAATCTGGGTTTGGTTTTGGGCGTGACCGTGGTTTTGGGCAGTATCAATGTGAGAAAAAGCTTTTACACCACTGATTGGCCAGTTATGATGGTGGCTTCGCTTTTGTTTGTTGGCTTTATCTATTTTGACGGTGTACTTGTGCGTTACGAAGGTATTATAATGGTTGTGTTTCTCTTCTTATTCTTGGTCTACTTATTGCGTTTTCAAAAGACCGCAGTAGTTGATGAGGTAGAAGAGGAAGATGTACCTATGCCACTCTATAAAACCGTCCTTTTGTTGGGCCTTGGTGGTGTTGCCCTTTGGGGAGGGTCTGAATTGCTTATTGAAGGGGCTAAAAACCTGGCGTCTTCGCTTGGGGTCAGTGAACGGGTCATAGGAATCACCGTTGTTTCAATAGGTACAAGTATTCCTGAGTTGGCAGCTTCCATTATTGCTGTACTAAAGAAGGAAAAGGCCATTTCTGTTGGGAATCTTATCGGTTCCAATATTTTTAATCTTTTAGCAGTTTTGGGGATAACGGCAATCATTACCCCAATTCAGGTGATAGACCAGGGCTTGTTGGATAATGATATTTTCTGGATGCTCGGTATTTCATTCTTGATTTTACCCTTGGTATTCTTTCCAAAGGGATTACGTTTGGGCTGGCGAGATGGGTTGATATTGCTTGGTTCCTATGCGACCTTTGTGTACCTTACTATAACGTAAGACTTTAGTCAAGGTGTATTTTAAATCAATAACCTTTTCCATTCTATTTCCTGTACTAGGATTGGCACAATCTATTGACATTAATCCTTATGTCGAAGGGTATGTATTCGATGCCGAAAAAAGAGAACCTATCCCATTCGCTACTATAAAAGTCAAAGGATGGGCCAAGGGGGTAGTCACCAACAGAAATGGAAGTTTTAAGGTTCCCAAGAAGTTCGCTGAATTAAACGATACTTTGGTCATCTCATCAATGGGGTATGATAACAAGGTCATCTCATTACACGAAATAATGACTGAGGAATTGAATATTGTTTTCTTAGAGCCACATGTATATGGATTGGACGAAACCGTAGTGTATGCTGAGAAGAAAAAGAAAAAGAGACTTAGCGCAAAGGGCATAGTTAGAAAGGCTATTCGTAACATACCTGAAAATTATCCGCATCAAGCCTTTGGTTTAAGTGGATATTACAGGGATTACCAGTGGCATGAGAATGACTATCTCAACCTTAATGAAGCTATAATAAGTATTTATGACCAAGGTTTTGGAAGTAAAGATTTACAATCGACTGCTTTTTCACTGCATCATATTGTAATGAACGAAAATTTTGCCAGGGATTCCATATCCGAAAAGCCATACAATTATAAAAATAAGAGCAAGATTATTGATATGGCACAGTTGGATGCTTATGGCGGAAATGAATTACAAATACTACGGGTTCATGACGCAATCAGAAATTATGATATTTCGTCTTACGCCTTTGTCTATAAATTAAAAAATCAATTTTTGAGTAATCATCGTTTTAAGCGAGGCGATGATGTTTTCTTGGACAACAAACCTTTTTATAACATTACGTTTACAAATTCTCAAAATGGGTATAGTGCCTTAGGTAATATTTTGGTTGATAAACAAAACTATTCTATTTATAATATGAATTATACCCTATTCCATAATGATATTGATGTCAAGGTTAATTCAGGTGCAAGTGAGATTAAAAAGCAGTTAATTTTTGAAGTCTTAAGTGAATATCGTCCTTTTAACGAACAAATGTTTCTGAACTACATTACCTTCAATAATCGATTTCTTTTGCCTGAGTCCCCTCGTTTTTATATGGAACAATACTATGTCAATATTAGAACACAAAGGTTAGCAATAACCTTAAATAATCCTGCTGAAAGGAAAAATGCAATAATCCCGTCCAATTATGAATTAACATTCCGTGGCGAGTCGTTACCCGTAGAGGAAGTTGTTTTGGATATTTTAAACCCAAAAATCCTATATATTTTTCCTTCCTTCGAAAGTCGGGAAGAGGAACGTGGTTTTTATCGCTATTTTAAAAATTTTAAAGGTAATGCATCGGAAAAACTACAGCTCAGTTTGACCAACATAACCGATACCCAAGGAAACCTGATCAATAAAGTATACGATTACAGGGAATACCAGCAGTTTAGAGAATTTTTTACTCAGCAAGTTCATCGTGATTTTGAAGCACCGGCCCCAGCTTTTTTGATGAATATGAAGTCTCCCGTTTTTGAAGGACAGCCTTTGCATGAAAAAGAGGACTTGCAAGAGTATTGGATGAACACTCCTTTAAAGATAATTGATGACTGATTTAATGCGCCTAAATTCAATTTTTTGCTCAATAGTCTATTTTATTTTATGCCAAATGAGCTTTGGGCAATTGAATGACCAATTCATTCATGGAATATTATTGGACGCCGAGACCCAAGAGCCGGTGGTTTTTGCTACGATAAGATTAAAGGATAGGGCGCTTGGGGTCATCTCAAATAAAGATGGTGGTTTTCAGGTGCCGTTGGAGTTTCAAAAAAGAGGAGAGGCGCTAGAGATTTCTTGCATGGGGTATGAAACAAAAACCATTTCCTTTGACGACCTCAAATATGATGAATTCAATCGCGTCAATATAAGACCATCCACATTTGAATTGAAGGAAACCACGGTTAAAGGTAGACGAAGGCAAAAGCCTACTGCAAAACAGATTATACGATATGCCTTGCAACGAATACCCGAGAATTACGATTTGGATATGTTTGGTCTTGCAGGATATTATCGTGACTACCAATATAAAAAAGCTACCTATATCAATTTAAATGAGGCTTTGGTTGAGGTTATCGATGACGGTTTTGAAGAAATGGACTATCGCAAATTAGAATTTGGCCTATATGATTATGTGACCAATACAGAATTTGAAATAGATTCTTTTTTCGCTGCTGATTTCTTCTTCAATATGAGGATA
>CAYNUM010000118.1:0-6852 GCA_964400025.1 uncultured Croceivirga sp. | reverse complement strand
ACCTTGGTATTCCATTTTTCCTGGATTTCCACTTGACGCCGCGTCGACTGAAATGGAGTGTGGATTTGGGTCTCCAAACTTCAGTTTTTCTTCAGGACTCAATTCTTCTTTACCACTTTTTTTGCCTTTATAATCCGCATAATTTCCATTGAACGCCTTTTTTGCTTCTTGAAAAGACGAGAACGCCTTGTATTGTGCCCCTTTTATTCCCTTTATTTGGGCCTGGCAATCATCCCATGATTCGTAAATGCCAGGTCGTTTTCCCCTCCAGACGACATAAAACTTGGGTTTTTTAGCCATTTTGTACTATTAAATTTTCGATGACTCTCGGAAAATGTTCATACTCTAGGGCATGAACTTTCTTCGCTATGTTCTCTGGCGTATCGTTTTTGGTGAGTGCCGTTTTTTCTTGAAAAATAATGGCTCCTTCATCGTATGCTTCATTTACATAATGGATGGTTATTCCGGTTTCATTCTCTCCATTTTTTTTGACCGCTTCGTGCACGCGAGGCCCATACATACCTTTACCACCATACTTTGGCAAAAGCGCAGGGTGAATGTTGATGATTTTATCGGGAAATGCATGTATCAATTCTTCAGGAATTTTCCAAAGAAATCCTGCAAGAACAATTAAGGTAGGGCTTAGTGCTTGTAAAAGCTTCAAAACTACTTCTGATTTGGTGAAGGCGTCTCGGCTGAAATACATGGCAGGTACACCTAAACGCTTACAACGTTCAAGCACAGGGGCATTTGACCTATTGGTTAGTACGCAGGAAACTTTAATGGAAGGGTGACGCTCAAAATAATTTATAATGTTCTCTGCATTAGAACCAGAACCTGAGGCGAATAGTACAATTTCCTTCATATTTGCTTTTAGTCAAGCAACAAAAGTAATGTCATGGTTGGTAAGACCGTAATTTACAGCACATTTTGTCGACAAATAGTGTATTTAATCCAAAGTTTTTTATTTTTGCGCACGTTTAAAATTTAAAAACCAAAAAACTATGTCAGACATTGCATCAAGAGTTAAAGCTATTATCGTTGATAAATTAGGTGTTGATGAAAATGAGGTTGTAGCTGAGGCGAGTTTCACCAATGATTTGGGTGCTGATTCCTTGGATACTGTTGAGTTGATCATGGAGTTTGAGAAAGAATTCGATATTCAAATTCCAGATGACCAAGCTGAAAATATTGCGACGGTAGGTCAGGCTATAAGCTATATAGAAGAAGCAAAATAAGCGAATGATATTTTATTGAAAGATTTATTATCCATGTGATAAACTGATATCACATGGATAATTTTTTTTAATTTCAAGCTAAATAGTGGTTCTATGCAATTAAAACGAGTCGTGGTTACCGGATTAGGTGCCCTAACCCCAATAGGCAATACCCTTGACGAGTATTGGGAGGGACTCAAGAATGGAAAAAGTGGTGCCGCACCTATTACCTATTTTGATACCGAAAAATTCAAAACCAAGTTTGCTTGCGAGTTAAAAGGATATAATCCACAGGATTTCTTTGATAGAAAAGAAGCTCGAAAGCTTGATCGTTTTGCTCAATATGCCCTTGTTTCCTCAGATGAGGCAATTGCCGACGCTGGATTGGATTTGGATAAAGTTGATAAGTTCAGGGTTGGTGTCGTTTGGGGTGCTGGTATTGGTGGTTTGGAAACCTTTCAAAATGAGGTCGTAGGCTATGCCCAGGGTGACGGTACGCCACGTTTCAATCCCTTTTTTATACCCAAAATGATTGCTGATATTGCCCCGGGCAATATTTCAATAAAACACGGGTTCATGGGACCCAATTATACAACGGTTTCGGCCTGCGCATCTTCGGCTAACGCTATGATTGATGCCTTGAATTATATTCGATTGGGACATTGCGATGTTGTAGTAACAGGGGGTAGTGAGGCCGCTGTAACCATAGCTGGAATGGGTGGATTCAATTCAATGCATGCACTTTCTACTCGGAATGAAAGCCCTGAGACCGCTTCAAGACCTTTTGATGCCAATAGGGATGGTTTTGTGCTAGGAGAGGGAGCTGGCGCATTGATTCTAGAAGACTATGACCATGCTATGGCCCGTGGTGCAAAAATTTATGCGGAAGTACTTGGTGGGGGCCTTTCAAGTGATGCTTACCACATGACAGCACCACATCCCGAAGGAATAGGTGTAGTAAGGGTAATGGAGAATTGTCTAAGAAATGCAGGTCTTCAGCCTGGCGATGTTGATGCCATTAATACCCATGGTACATCGACTCCATTAGGGGATGTTGCTGAACTCAAGGCGATTTCGAAAGTATTTGGTGAGCATGCACCAAATATCAATATTAATTCGACGAAGTCAATGACAGGACATTTGTTGGGGGCTGCCGGTGCAATAGAAGCGATTGCCTCAATCATGGCGATGAAGCACAATTTAGTGCCACCAACAATTAATCACAGTACTGTTGATGAAAATATTGACCAGAGCTTAAATCTTACACTGAACAAAGCACAAGAAAGAGAAGTAAATGTAGCTATGAGCAATACTTTTGGTTTTGGAGGCCATAACGCTTGTGTTCTTTTCAAAAAATTAAGTTAGTAGATAATATAATGAAGCTTACTCCCAAAATATTTAATTCCCATCCGAAAGAGGATGGGGATTTTTTTTTGGGTATAAGAAAGATATTGGGGTTTAAACCAAAGAACCTCGATATCTATAAAAAGGCATTTCTTCATCGATCCATGAACAAAAGGGATGAAAGCGGAAATCCTCTTAATTATGAGCGTTTGGAGTTTTTGGGTGACGCTATGTTGGGAACAATAATATCAAAACACCTTTACAATCAAGTACCTGGCGGCGATGAGGGGTATTTGACCAAGATGCGCTCCAAAATTGTTAGTAGAAAACACCTAAACGAACTAGGTAAAGACCTGAGACTTTTGGATTTTGTGGAAAGTAGGATTCCAAAGTCGCATTTTGGCGATAACATCTATGGCAATGTTTTTGAAGCTTTGGTTGGAGCAATTTATCTTGATAAAGGGTATTCAGCGTGCGAAAAATTCATTAACCATAGTGTTATTACTCCTTATGTGGATATCGAACAATTGGAAGGAAAGGTCATCAGTTACAAAAGCCTTTTAATCGAATGGTGTCAAAAACAAAAGAAAGACTTTCGTTATGAAGTTTATGAAGATACCGGCAATGACGAGTTACGTCATTTTGCGGTAAAACTAAGTATCGACGAGAAAATTATAGCCAAGGCACGTGCCACTTCTAAGAAAAAGGCGGAAGAAAAAGCCTCCAAAAGAGCATATTACGCACTTCAAGATAAAATTCAAGTTACCTAGTTTTAAGAAAAGGTAAACTCAAACGTTTTCGTAAGGGCTATTTTGTCATATGCCCAAAAGGCATATTAGAGTTTTCTCTAATAGCCCTATATTTACAATTCGCTAAATTTTTATGGCTAGGGTACACAGGATATCTGAGGAATTTTTTGATGACTCTTTTGGCCTAATCGCATTGCATAGCAACATGGAGTGCTATGCCTTGGCTTACAACATAAACAAGGCTGCCAAGATAATGCTCGAACGATCGGAGGATGATTTGGAAATTGAGACATCTCACTATCCTTTGTTCGAGTTTAAAGATGATATCAATGGTGAAGAATGGTACCTCATGGGCAACGTTGTGCAAGAGGTAGAAGATACTTCTTCGCTAGGGCTATTTGAAAACAGCACGACATTAAAGTTGAATTACCTTTTGAAAGAACGTAAGGAAATTAACTATTTACTTAAGCTTTATCCAGAGGATACGACGGCCGTCAGCGATGCAATACGTGCCATTCGAACCATTCCTAAGGTGAGTATGGCCTACGAATTAAATCCCGATCAACTAAAATCAAAAAGGAACCTAATATTTTAAGAATGCCTTTAAAGAAAAAAACCAAAATAGTGGCCACTTTGGGCCCAGCGACCAGTAAAAAAGAGGTTTTAAGGGATATGATTAACGCAGGAGTCAACGTGTTTCGCATCAACTTCTCGCATGCGAATTACGATGATGTCAAAGAACGCATCAAACTCATAAGAGAATTGAATGAGGAGATGGAAACCAATACTGCAATTCTTGCTGATTTACAGGGCCCAAAATTGCGAGTGGGAGTTATGGGTGGAGAAATTGTGGTCGCTCCAGGAGATGAAATCATGTTTGTTACTGGTGAACCGTTTGAAGGCAGCGCAGAGCGAGTTTATATGAACTATGCCAGTTTTCCACAAGATGTAAAACCAGGTGAACGTATTTTATTGGATGATGGAAAACTAATTTTCGAAGTGGTCGAAACCAATGGGGAAAATGAAGTAAAAGCGAAAGTGGTTCAAGGAGGTCCTTTAAAATCAAAAAAGGGGGTCAATTTACCAAACACAAACATTTCATTACCTGCCTTAACTGAAAAGGATGTCAAGGACGCCATTTTTGCCGTAAATCAAGAAGTCGATTGGATTGCCCTTTCGTTCGTCCGTTTTAGTCAAGATTTGATTGACCTTCAAAACTTGATTAAAGAACATTCAGAACATAAGATTCCGATTGTAGCCAAAATCGAAAAGCCAGAAGCCGTTGAGAACATTGATAAAATTGTTGCTTATTGTGATGGCCTGATGGTCGCAAGAGGTGATTTGGGGGTTGAGGTACCTGCCCATGAAGTACCACTGATACAAAAACAATTAGTTCTTCGTGCGAAAAAAGCAAGAATTCCGGTAATCATAGCTACACAAATGATGGAGACCATGATTACCAGTCTGACCCCAACTAGGGCCGAGGTCAATGATGTTGCCAATTCCGTGATGGATGGTGCCGATGCCGTGATGCTTTCAGGAGAAACTTCAGTGGGGAATTATCCTGTTCAGGTCATTGAAAAGATGTCGAGTATTTTGAAAAGTGTGGAAAGTTCAAACTTGATAACCGTACCTCAGAACCCTCCACATATCAGAACCAAAAGATATATTACCAAATCTGTATGTTATCACGCGGCGCTTATGGCCAATGAAATTCAGGCAAAGGCGATTTCAACCTTGACCAATAGTGGGTATACGGCATTTCAAATCTCGGCTTGGAGACCAAGTGCACACATACTTGTCTTTACATCAAACCGACGAATCTTAAATCAGTTGAGCTTACTTTGGGGGGTAAAGGCATTTTATTATGACCGTTATGTTTCGACGGACGAAACTATTGAAGACGTAAACAAGATTGCTTGTAAAAAAGGGTTTTTAGATGTGGGTGATATGCTTATAAGCCTGGCAGCAATGCCCATCAAGGACAAAGGTATGGTCAATACCTTAAGGGTGACCGAAATCGACTCTTGCAGTTTTTAAGCCACTTCGCGCTCAAAGGCGATGAAGTTTACCAATTGACCTTTGGCATTCTTAATCGGCATTCCGTGTATCCAGCAATTGTAAGTAGAACCATCTTTACGGTAGTTTAAGACGGTAGCCTCGAAGGGCTGTTCATTTTGAATGGCTTTCTTTATTTCCTGCGCAGTAGTTTGACAAGTCTTTTCCCCTTGAAACATTTTAGGCCTTTTACCTATGATTTCATGGGGATGGTAACCATTCATGCTGAATATGGTTTCCGAGGCATGCACAATGTTTAGTTCAGCATCTGTAATTACGACAATATGGTTTTTCTCTAAGATTTCATTTTCGAAAAACGTGTCGTCCAACCATTTCTCAGCCTTTGCAATCGCCTTAACATTACAAATTTCTTCTAATCCCTTGCAAAGGGTTCCGTACTTCGATGAGAAGACATCCCATGAGCCCAAAGGAAGGCTGTTCACTTGTTGTGTTTGGTAGAAATTTCTAGCCGCTAGGTCGTATTGTTTCATCTCTTTCACCCTTCAATACTAGAAAATACCTTGGCTTAAAGAAAATTTCTAACATCAATTAACAGTTGTGTCGAAGCATCTAGCTTTGAAATGATACCAAGTAGGATGTAAGACTAAACAAAAAAACGGACTAATTATGGGTATTTTTAATGTTTTAAGTATAAAGCAATTACCATGAAGTGGGAATTCAAAGATCAAAAACTAGGCTCTCTTTTAGGATTAACAAGTAATATTAGTAGAGATCTAGAATACTTTTCGAGTACTGCTAATACCATTAAATTTTTATGGAACAGAAACAGTGAAGTCGTTTCGTTTGAGGTTGATGGCCTGCCCATTGAAATGGAACCTAACCAAATGATAACAGTGACCTATCTTCAACAAGTCTCACTGAAAGATGTTCACCTTCCATTAACAGCTTTTCTCTTCAATAGGGAATTTTATTGTATCTCCGATCATGACACTGAAGTATCCTGTAATGGTATTTTATTTTTTGGCACTCAGGATTTGCCTATAATCACTATTCCAACGGACCAAAAAAGCAGATTTGACCTACTTTATGAGGTATTTGTGGAAGAATTCTCTACCCCAGATAAAATTCAGGGCGATATGTTACAGATGCTCTTAAAAAGATTGATTATTATGAGCACGCGATTGGCGAAGGAACAACTGGTTACCAAAGAGCTGAACAATGATCAAATAGAGGTAATCAGGAAATACAATTTTCTGGTTGACATGCATTACAAAACCAAAAGGAAGGTTAGTGACTATGCTGAATTATTATTCAAGTCCCCTAAAACCCTTTCTAATCTCTTTTCTATTTATAATCAAAAGTCACCACAACAAATCATTTTGGATCGCCTAGCACTTGAAGCCAAACGTTTAATTCATTTTACGGACAAACAGAACCAAGAGATTGCCTACGAACTAGGCTTCAATGATCCTGCACACTTCAGTCGTTTTTTTAAAAAAATGACATCAATGACACCTTCAGAG
>CAYNUM010000117.1:0-6863 GCA_964400025.1 uncultured Croceivirga sp. | reverse complement strand
CGCTGAGACGGATGGCAGACCCTGAAGAGATGGCTGGATTGGTGATGCTACTTGCTTCAGATGCAGGTTCTTACATGACAGGAGGGGTATACTCTGCCGATGGCGGTTATTTAATTTCAGGTTAATTAGTATTGTCATTCCCGTGACCTGTGCTGAGCACAGTTGAAGTACGACGGGAATCCATATAATAGAACTATATGAATTTTGAATACACTAAAAGGTCACTGGAGCTTCAACAAAAACTTCGGGACTTTATAGAAGTACATGTTCAACCGGTTGAAAAGGAAGTAGAGACGTTTCATTCCAATCCTGAAAACTATTGGAAACGTTGGCCCGGTTTGGAAAAACTAAAACAAAAGGCCAAAGATGCTGGTTTGTGGAATCTCTTCCTCCCTAAAGCTTACGGAGATTTGAGTCCTGGTTTGACCAACCTGGAATACGCTCCGTTGGCCGAACAGATGGGGAGAATGATTTGGGCCTCTGAAATTTTTAATTGCAGTGCCCCTGACACGGGAAATATGGAAGTGCTGGCCAAATATGGCACACCCAAACAACAAGAAAAATGGCTAAAACCATTGTTGAACGGCGAAATACGTTCTGCTTTTTTAATGACCGAACCCGAGGTTGCCTCTTCCGATGCTACGAATATTGAGACTGCAATCGTTTCTGATGGTGATGATTATATAATAAACGGCAGAAAATGGTGGTCTTCAGGGGCTATGGACCCCAATTGTAAGATTGCAATTGTCATGGGCAAGACCGATTTTGATGCGCCCCGTCATGCGCAGCAAAGCATGATTTTGGTTCCGATGGATACTCCAGGGCTTAAAGTACTGCGTCCACTATCGGTCTTTGGGTACAATGATTCCCCAGAAGGGCATGCCGAGGTACAATTGACCAATGTTAGGGTGCCGAAAGAGAACTTATTGTTGGGCGAAGGTCGTGGATTTGAAATTGCACAAGGGCGATTGGGCCCCGGTCGTATTCATCATTGCATGCGCCTTATTGGCATGGCACAACGCTCATTGGAAATCATGACAAAGCGCACTTTGGAACGCAAACCGTTCGGACGTACCCTGGATACCTATAGCAGTATAAGACAGGATATTGCTAGGTCAGCTTGTGAAATTGAACAGACTCGTTTACTGGTACTTTCTGCAGCAGATAAAATGGATCGGGTAGGAAATAAAGAGGCACGAGACTTAATCGCCATGATTAAGATTGTTGCCCCAAGTATGGCCTTGGATGTTATTGATAAGGCCATTCAAGTTCTTGGTGGAAAAGGAGTGAGTGGTGACACACCTCTTGCACATTTTTACGCCGCAGGAAGAACGTTACGTTTGGCTGATGGCCCAGATGAGGTGCATATGAGTCAGCTCGGCAAGAGTATCATCAATAAATACGCTCGTAGCTAATGGCGGCAAATCCAACAAAACCCGTAAGAGAAGGGGAGGAGCTCCATGCTGAAAACCTCAAGACTTTCCTGCATAAGAACCAATTGATTCAAGATACTGGCAGCGAACTACAGGTACATCAATTTTCCAACGGGTATTCCAACCTAACGTATCTCCTTACCATTGAAGATAAAGAATACGTATTGCGTCGCCCTCCTTTTGCTGCGCCTAAGCGAGGCCACGATATGGGTAGGGAATACAAGGTGCTTTCCAAGCTAAATCCAGTTTTTGGTAAGGCCCCAAAAACCTATGTTTTTTGTGAGGATATGGATGTCTTGGGCGCTCCCTTTTACATTATGGAGAAGGTACAGGGAGAAATATTGACTGCGAAGATGGCACACAAAAAAGGAGTTTCGCCTAAAGAATTCAAAATCATTTCGAATACCTGGTTGGATACCTTTGTTGCTTTTCATGCAATCGATTATAAAGTCATAGGACTTGAAGATTTAGGGAAACCGGAAGGCTACGTTGGCAGACAGGTGACCAATTGGGGCAAACAATATTTGGCCGCTGCCACAGATGATGTTCCGGCAGCTCAAAAAGTGATGGCATGGATGGAAGAAAATCAACCAATGGCATATGAGCATACGTTGATACACAACGATTTTAAATACGACAATGTCGTATTCAGTGATGATAGCTGGACAAATATTTCGGCCATTCTCGATTGGGAAATGTGCACTCTCGGCGACCCCTTGATGGATTTAGGTACTTCGCTGGCGTATTGGACCACAGCTGATGATGCGGATTTTATGAAGCAGGGCCTGCCATCACCAACCGTCATGGAAGGTAACCCCTCACGAAGTGATATCGTTCAATCATACGCTGAGAAAAGCGGCCGTTCAGCAGACAATATTGTCTTTTACTATGCGTACGGATTGTTCAAAATAGCGGTAATCGCCCAACAGATATATTATCGTTACAAGCACGGTCATACCCAAGACCCTAAGTTTGCGAACTTGAACAAGGCTGCCGCCCTTTGCTGCAATAATGCTTGGCAGGCTATTCAAAAAAACCAAATTGACAACCTTTATTAAATGGAATCATATATCAACGTAAACCCCGAAGAGTTTCAACGGTTTAAATCAGAGGTTGGTGATGCGCCAATTACGATGTTGAACCTATTAAAGTATAAAGAGGTAGTTGAAGAAACCGGCGAATCTGGTAAAGATGGGTATAGCTCATACTTGAATGCGGCAACCCCCTTTTTGGAAAAGGCTAATGCTAAGGTTTTGTTCTTTGGAGCACCGAAACATATGTTGATTGGTCCGGTTGAGGAAGAACTGTGGGATGCTGTTATCATGGTACACTACAATTCGTTTGCCGACTTTGTTGGGATGGTGAATATGGAGGGCTATCCATCGCATCTAAGGGCTCGCGCACTGAAAGATTCAAGATTAATACATTGTAAATCAATTCAATAAATATGAATTTAAAGGATAAAGTGGTGGTTGTCACTGGTGCCGGAAGTGGTATCGGCAAGGCTACGGCTAAACTATTTGGTGCACATGGCGCCAAAGTTATTGTTTCAGATATCAACCAAGATAACGCCCAGGCGGTTGCCGATGAAATATTGATGGCCGATGGCAAGGCTAGTATTGTTAAGACGGACGTCACCAGTTTTGAAGAGGTAGAATCATTGGTTAATCAAATTGTTGAAAAACATGGTACGCTTGACGTGATGGTCAACAATGCGGGAATTGGTGGAAAAAAACAAGTTAAGACGGCTGAGCATACTCATGAAGATTGGCATAATGTTATCGCAGTCAATCAAACCGGAGTTTTCTATTGTATGAAAACGGCATTGATACAGATGATGAAGCAAGGACATGGCAATATTGTCAATGTCGCTTCATTGGCTGGTCTTAAAGCTTCGGGCAATAATCTTTCTTATTCAGCCAGTAAGTTCGCCGTTGTGGGAATGACCAAGTCGGCTGCCTTGGAGTATGGTCGAAAGAATATCCGTATTAACGCGGTTTGTCCCGGATTTACGGAATCTGCTTTGTTGGACCAGTTATTATCTGTAAGTCCTGATATGGGTGATAAATTGAAACGATTTATTCCTATGGGTAGATTTGGTGAAGCTACCGAAATTGCTGAGGCTATTTGTTGGTTGGCTTCCGATAATTCAAAGTTCATTACCGGTCAAACCATTACGTTAGATGGTGGAAATTCCCTTTTATAGTTTAGTATGAATACACTTGATATCCATAAAAAAGAGGGGTATACCATTGTTCAAATGAATCGTGGTAAGGCCAATGCTATCAACTTGGAAATGGTCAATGAATTGAGCCAAACTTTTCGTGCCCTCGAAAACGATGATAGCGTCAAAGGGGCAATATTGACAGGTCAGCCACATTTTTTCTCCGCGGGTTTGGATTTGGTTGAACTTATTCAGTACGAAAAAACGCAAATGGATGAGTTTTTCGTTGCATTTGGTTCACTTTACGGGCAGTTGCTACGATTTAAAAAACCATTTATTTCCGCTATAACAGGTCATTGCCCCGCAGGAGGCTGCGTTTTGGCAGTAACCTCTGACAATCGATATATGGCCGATGGGCCTAAATATGTTATCGGTTTAAATGAAGTAGCTGTGAATATTCAAATCAGTCAGAACCTTACGGAAGTTTATGCGTATTGGATGGGGTCTGGTTTGGCACATCGATATATTTTGGAGGGAAAACTTTTGAATGGGCAAGAGGCGCTGGCAGCAGGTCTTGTTGATGAATTGCTTCCATTGGAAGAAGTTTTACCAAGAGCTGAGAAGCGAATGCACCACTACCTGAAAGCAGATTTTGACATTTTGGTGAATACCAAACAAAAAGTAAGAAAACACCTTTTGGACAAGCTGGACCAAAATCCAGAAGAATCACTAAAAGAAGCTTCAACCCTTTGGTGGAAACCAGAAATACGAACTAAAATGGAAGCCTACGTAGAAAGCTTCTCAAACAAAAAAAAATAGATTTAGAACAGATGAACAAGCAACTATTATTCGTAAAGAGACCGGTGGGTGAAGCTGGCGATGATACATGGAATTTGGTTTCAAACCCCATTCCGGAACCGAAAGAAGGTGAGATTTTGATCAAGCAACATTACATTTCGTTGGATCCAGCTATGCGTGGTTGGATGAACGATGCCAAATCATACATTGAACCCATGGCCATTGGTTCTGTGATGCGTGCAGGATCGGTGGGCGAGGTAATCACCTCGAACAACCCAAAGTTTAAGGTTGGTGATTTTGTATCTGGCCATGGCGGCGTGCAACAATATATCGCGACCGACGGTAAAGGTTATTATACCGTTGACCCAAAACTGGCGCCCTTACCGACTTATATTGGAACACTGGGTATGCCTGGTATGACAGCATATTTTGGTATTCTGGAAGCAGGTAAAATCAAAGAAGGTGATGTCGTTTTGGTTTCTGGTGCTGCAGGAGCAGTTGGTAGTATCGTAGGACAGATTGCAAAAATTAAAGGATGCACCGTAATTGGAATCGCTGGTGGCGCAGAAAAGTGTGAGTACATAACAAACGAATTAGGTTTTGATGGTGCAATCGACTATAAGAATGAAAGTGTTCGCCATCGGTTGAAAGAATTGTGTCCAAAGGGCATTGATGTTTATTTTGATAATGTAGGAGGCGAAATTTTGGATATCGCGCTGACACGTCTTCGCATGCATGCGCGAATTGTAATCTGTGGTGCTATTTCGCAGTACAATAATAAAATGGCCGTAAAGGGCCCGAGCAACTATCTTTCACTTTTGGTAAATCGAGCGACCATGCAGGGAATAGTGGTGTTTGATTGGGCAAAACGCTATGGTGAGGCTGCGCAACAAATGGGCATGTGGATGGCCCAAGGAAAGCTCAAAAGCAAAGAAGATGTTTATGAAGGCATTGAAAACTTCCCAGATACCTTTGCTCGCCTCTTTACCGGAAACAAAATGGGGAAATTGGTATTGAAGGTGATGGAAGATTGATACGATGAAGGCAATTCGATGTAAAAGCTACGGTCCACCTTCAAATTTGGTATTTGAAGAAACCGAAGATTTAAAAGTAGGTCCAAAACAGGTCTTGGTGGGTATAAAAGCTTGTGGTCTTAATTTTCCGGACACTTTAATCATACAGGGTTTATACCAATTTAAACCTGAATTACCATTCACCCCAGGAAGGGATATAGCAGGTGTAGTAAAAGCTATTGGAGACGGTGTAAAACATGTTAGTGTCGGACAAGAAGTATTTGGTTTTGTGCCTTATGGGGGTTTGGCTGAAGAAGTCTTGGTACCTGCCAATTCCTGTTTCCCAAAGCCTCCTCAGATGGACTTTGAGACCGCTGCTTCATTTCTTATGGCCTATGGCACATCATTTCATGCACTAAAAGACAGGGCAAAATTAAAAGAAGGCGATACTCTTTTGGTACTAGGTGCTTCTGGAGGTGTTGGCCTAGCTGCCGTGGAATTGGGGAAGTTGATGGGCGCAAAAGTGATTGCAGCTGCCTCAACAGATGAGAAATTGGAATTGTGTAAAAAATATGGAGCTGACCTTACCCTGAATTACAACAAAGAAGACGTAAAAACGACGGTAAAGGAAATGACCTCTGGCAAGGGCGTCGATGTGGTCTACGACCCGGTTGGAGGCGGTTATTCAGAACCCGCCCTTCGCGCAACTGGTCGTTACGGCAGATATTTAGTAGTTGGTTTCGCGGCAGGGGATATTCCTAAAATCCCTCTAAATCTTCCACTGTTAAAAGAGGCAGAAATCATGGGGGTTTTTTGGGGCAGCTTCGCCATGAAAGACCCAAAAGCCAATATGGAGAATAGTATGCAATTGATGAAATGGCATGCCGAAGGCAAATTAAGGCCGCACATTCATAAGACCTATGATTTAAAGGATAGTCCATTCGCCCTAGAAGAAATGATGGAACGAAAAGTCATGGGCAAGTTGGTAATAACAGTTTAAAAATTGATTGTAAGAATTGCGGGTTGTAAACCAATGCGGTACGTCAACTAAGTTCAATTCTTACGGATAAATTCAAATATTCAAAAAATGAGATTAAAAGATAAAGTGGCCATTGTAACTGGTGGCTCAAGGGGAATAGGGCAAGCCATTTCTGAGTTGTTCGCAAAAGAAGGAGCAGTTGTTATCATTGTTGATTTGCTTCCTCAAGGCGAAGAGGTTGCCAACGGTATCAATGCAACAGGGGGTAGGGCCGAATTTCATCCAGTATCGGTAACGGATAAATCTGCCATTGAAGGCCTATTTGAACAGGTCAATACAGATTATGGCAAGATTGATATCCTAATCAATAATGCGGGCATTACCCGTGACCGTACTTTGGAAAAAATGAGTGAGGATGAATGGGACGCCGTAATCGAAGTCAATCTAAAGGGGGTATGTATCTGCACCCAAGCGGT
>CAYNUM010000116.1:0-6872 GCA_964400025.1 uncultured Croceivirga sp. | reverse complement strand
AGTGCAGGCTTGATTCATCCCTTGTGTGGCAATGGAATGGCAATGGCCATTCACGCTGCTAAACTCGCTTCTGATTGTACCATTCGTTTTTTTAAGGATAATATCTATTCAAGAACTAGAATGGAAGAGGAATACCAAAAGCAATGGAACGCACATTTTAGTTCTCGTCTTTACTTCGGAAGAAAAATTCAGCATTTGATTACGAATACGACATTAATGAACAGTCTATTTTCAATACTTCCGAATTCCCAATTATTTCTTTCGACAATCATCAAACAAACCCACGGAAAACCTATATTAGTGTGATGTATTTCAAGGAGAGGAGTGAGGCTTACGAACACATGGATAATCCCAAAATGGACAAGGAATCGTATCGAAAAGCCTACAAAGACATCAATCGCTGCAACACCCTGCTTGGAGGAACAAATATCACGGTGAATGCGGTAAAAAAAGTCATTCAGAAGCACCCAAAAAAATCGTATACGATTTATGATATGGGCTGTGGAGATGGCAATATGTTGCGAAGTATTGCAAAATCATTGAAGAATTCAAATCAACAACTCAACTTGGTGGGCATTGATTTGCGTGAAGATGTTTTAGAGCTTGCAAGAGAAGCTTCCGCTGATTATCCTAGTATACAATACAAACGACAAGACATTTTAACATTGGGGAGAGAACATCAATGTGATATTCTTTTGTGCACCTTGACGATGCATCATTTTAAGGATAAGGAAATCGCTAAGTTCCTTAATAAATTTTCGGAATTGGCGCGATTAGGCACAATAATCAATGATTTGGAACGGAGTAAACTTGCCTACTTTCTTTTTAAACTGTTCAGTATATTTTTTATCAAAACCACCATCGCAAAAGATGATGGATTGATTTCGATTAGTAAAGGATTTTTGAAAAATGATCTCTATCGAATGGCGAAAAATCTAAATCATATGAAACACTCCATTGAATGGAAATGGGCCTTTCGATATTTATGGATAATTGAACCTTTGAAAACTGCATGATCAACAACCCTATTAAAATTGTCCAGCTCTCAAAGGCGCTCCCTGAATTTTGTCGTTCGACTTCAGAAATCATACCCTATGTCAATCTATGGCTGGCCGATCAAGAGGATCGCTTTAGGAGGAAAGTGGTTAAGATTTTTGAAGGCTCGGGTGTGGACAAACGATATGGAATAATGTCCATAGAAGATGTTTTCACAAAAACCTCTTTTGAAGAAAAGAACCAAATTTACGTTGAAGCAGTAAAAAAATTGGGCAGGGAATCCCTACAAGCTGCTTTAAAAAAAGCACAATGGAATCCTGAAGATCTGGATTTCATTATAACCGTGAGCTGTACGGGCATCATGATACCTTCATTGGATGCCTATTTAGTAAACGATTTAGAACTACGTCATGATGTTGTAAGACTTCCGGTAACAGAGATGGGCTGTGCGGCAGGGGTGTCGGGAATTATATATGCAAAGCAGTTTTTGAAGGCTAACCCGGGTAAGCGCGCTGCTGTAATTGCAGTTGAAAGCCCTACCGCGACCTTTCAATTGGGCGATTATAGTATGGCCAACATGGTCAGTGCTGCTATCTTCGGAGACGGAGCCTCTTGCGTGCTACTGTCATCACATCAAGACGATAACGGTCCACGTATTGTTGGTGAGGGCATGTATCATTTCTATGATGCCATTGAAATGATGGGTTTTGATTTGACCAATTCGGGACTTAAAATGATTCTTGATGCCAGGGTTCCCGATACGATTGCCTCACATTTTCCGAAATTGACCCATCCGTTTTTAGAGGAGTACGGACATTCGATAGAAGATGTCAATCATCTGATATTTCATCCCGGCGGTAAGAAAATAGTGCAGACCGTTGAGGATTTATTTGGGCAATTGGGGAAAAATATTAATGAAACACGAAAAGTCCTGAAGGATTATGGTAACATGAGCAGTGCAACTGTACTTTATGTTTTAGAGGAATTTATGAAAAAAGACCTAGGTGAAGGGGAACTGGGAATGATTTTGAGTTTTGGCCCCGGTTTTTCGGCCCAACGTGTTTTAATTGAATGGTGATGCATCGTAAAAATAGACCCATTGCATTAATTCTAGGTGGTAGTTCGGGCCTTGGCGGCGCTACGGCACTTAAATTGGCCAAAGAAGGTTACGATTTGATTGTAGTTCATCGAGACCGAAGAGCAGATTTGGAGGAAATAGAAGCTAGATTTCAAGCTATTCGAAACACGGGTGGGATCTGCCACGCTTTTAATGTGGATGCGACTAACCAGGGCAAGCAAGGTTTACTATGGGCTGACATCAAGGCCAGACTGAACGGTACGAAGATTAAGGTGTTAGTCCATAGTATTGCCAAGGGCAATTTAAAACCGATGAATGATAGCAATAATAGCCTGAACAATCAAGATTTACAACTTACGATTCAAGCTATGGCACTTAGTCTTTTTGATTGGGTAAAACTCATCGCTAATGATGCCCTTTTTGATGAAGATGCCCGCATAATAGCGTTTACCAGCGAAGGCAACCTTAGGGCCATACCCAATTATGCAGCTGTTTCTGCAGCAAAAACGGCCCTAGAGTCCATCATCAGGAATATTGCATTAGAGTATGCCCATATTGGTATCAAAGCGAATTGTATTCAGGCTGGAATCACCGATACCAAATCCCTCAGAATGATTCCGAACCATAAGGCACTTATTGATAATGCATTAAGTCGAAATCCAAATAAAAGATTGACCACTCCTCAAGACGTGGCCAATGCTGCTTATTTGCTGACAAGACCTGAAGCCCACTGGATAACAGGCACAATAATTAAAGTTGACGGAGGGGAGAGTTTGCAATGATTGAACAAGAGCTACTGAAAAACCTTCCCTACGAATGGCCATTTCTGTTTGTAGACGAGATTACGGATGTGAATGAAGAAGAAATTCAAGGCAAATTTACCTTCGATTCCAATCTGCCTTTTTTTCAAGGTCATTTCAAGAATAAGCCGGTAACTCCTGGAGCCATACTAACCGAATGTTGTGCACAAATTGGGGTGGTCTGTTTGGGACTATATCTTTTAGGTGACAATTTTGATGCAGATGCCATAGTTGCGCTGACCAATTCAGAGATGGAGTTTTTACTTCCCGTATTACCCGAGGAAACAGTTATGGTAAAATCAGAAAAGGTCTATTTTAGATTCAATAAGCTTAAATGTAAGGTCAAAATGTTCAATGCAGAAGGTAAGTTAGTATGCAGAGGCATTATTGCTGGAATCTTAAAACCCAGTTACCATGCGTAGGGTAGTAGTGACCGGATTGGGAGTGTGTGCACCCAATGGCGTGGGTTTAGAAGCCTTTCAGAACTCATTACTGGACAACCTTTCTGGGATTCGATTTGAAAAAGAGCTTGAAGAACTAAATTTTTCATGTCAAATAGCTGGTAAACCGAACATTGATACAATTGAGTTAACTAATTACTTTAGTAATGTACAGTTGAAAGGACTGAACTCTTCTGGACTGATATATGGGGTGATAGCTGGTTTGGATGCTTGGAATGATGCCCAACTTGTAGTGCAAGAACCAGAACCCGATTGGCATAGCGGAATCGTTTTTGGCACTGGAATACTTGGTGTTGATAAATTTCGAGAGGCCATTCATATGGTTGATGCCGGAAAAGTTAGACGACTTGGTAGCACAGCAGTTATACAGACCATGGCCAGTGGTATCAGTGCTTATCTAGGGGGAATTTTAGGTTTGGGCAACCAAGTGACCACAAATTCATCTGCTTGCACCACCGGTACGGAATCTGTGTTAATGGGTTATGAACGAATTGCGAACGGAAAAGCGAATCGAATGCTCGTTGGCAGTTGCAGCGATTGTGGGCCTTATGTCTGGGGTGGCTTTGATGCAATGCGCATATTGCCTGCGAAGTACAATTCTGATTCAGCCAAAGCCAGTAGACCGATGAGTGCCACCGCGGCCGGTTTTGTTCCTGGTAGTGGTGCCGGAGCCCTTGTTCTAGAATCTTTGGAAAGTGCATTGGATAGGGGTGCGAGCATTTATGCCGAAGTGCTCGGTGGTGCTGTCAATAGTGGGGGGCAACTGCAAGGCGGCAGCATGACAGCGGCAAATCCGATTGCAGTACAGCGATGTATTCAGCAGGCTTTAAAAAACGCTTCTATTACATCAAATGAAGTAGATGCAATAAATGGTCACCTTACTGCAACTACAAAAGATCCTGCAGAAATTGAGAATTGGAGTCAGGCCTTGGGTCGAAAAGGAAATAATTTTCCCTTAATCAATAGTTTCAAAGGGCATGTAGGACACTGTTTGGCCGCATCGGGAAGTATTGAATGCGTCGGTACCGTACTCCAATTTCGCGAAAATGTAATTTTTGGCACCATGAACTGCGAAGATGTACATCCTAAAATTTTAGACACCATCAATCTTTCAAAAGTGGCCAACAAAAACATTGAATTTTCGGCTGAAATCATTGCAAAGGCCAGTTTTGGCTTTGGAGATGTCAATTGCTGTGTTATTTTTAAGCGGTATTAATACCTGCTATGAAAAAGAGATATGCAATACTTTGAAGAACTTAAAACCATCGTGGCGCAATACTTGCCCGATGATGTCGACGCTTCTGCAATTTCAGTGGAAAGTGATTTCATCCAAGAGCTGAATATTAACTCGGCCAATTTGGTCGATATCGTTTTAGATGTGGAAGACGCTTTCGACATTATGCTGGAAAACGATGATATGGATGGAATGAAAACAGTTTCAGATGCCATTCGGATTATAGAATCCAAAATCAATTCAAAATCCTAAATGTCCATAAAGCGAAAATGGCTGTTGACCGGTGGGATAGGAGCTTCGCTCTTCGGCTTCGGACTATGTGCCGTGATGGAGTGTGCATTTTTAAAACATGATGGTGCACCACTGATTACCTGGGGAGGTCTCGGGACATTATCGCTACTTATTACCATCTTGGGCTTGGTCTTGCTCATAAAGGCCGGTAACCTGGAAAAAGAACTTAAATAGTATGCCGAAAGATTTTATGGAGTGGGCCGTGCCCCGATTGAAAGTGGATAGAAAACTAGTGTTGACGTATTGTGTGGTCTATTTTCTTTGGGGACTGCAATGAATTGGGTAGGTCAGCAATTGGTAATTGCCAAGTTTACTTTCTGGTGGCAAGTGATTACGTGTTACATTCTTTACATGGTGCCCATTTCATTATTGTTACGCGGACTTCCCTTTCACCAACAATACGCCTATGGCCTCATTGCCATGGGGCTTTTGGAATTTGGGGGCTACGCTTTGCAAACCTCTTATGCTTATCCTAATAATATTTTGGACCAACTGTTCAACCAAAGAAACTTTAGCTTGGGAATGGCCCTTTTCTTTGCGCTGTACTTTCCATTGGGGAATGCTTTGGTGGCTAAAATCTATTCCTTCCTTTTCAAAAGAAATTAAGTTTATCGAGTTAATTTACTGGTGGTCGAAACCAATTACGTTGCTGTAATCACAATTGTCGACCATTGGCAATTAAGCTTCGACGAACAGCGGTAAGTCCTTGGATATATGGCGGGTAGCGTATCCTATTTTAATTTTGTCTTGAGAACATATTATATTATGAAAAAACATTGGATTGCGAGCGTCCTGCTCATGTTTGGTGCTTATTCTTTGAGCGCGCAAACTACTATGCGTGACAAAATGTTGAAAGACAGAAAAGAGTTTAGTGACAGAACTTTATTTCAGCAATTTGATAACAAAATGGTGCCAACTGCTGAGGAGCGAAAGCAGAAGCGCTATGAAAATCAAGCCAAACGTGAAAGGTTGTTGACAATAATCGATACGATTCAACTGAAAACTGAACTTAAGCAAAAACTCAAATACGACGTAATGAATGACCCATTCTCAGGCAGGTTACGTAAATTTTTGGAAAAGCACGATATAAAGGACAAGTTGAAATTAACCGACTAGTTCAAAATCAAACGTCACCCGTACAAGGTTGTCTTCTCTTTTCTTTTTGATTTTTATACCAAAATCGGAGCAATAAAGAGCACCTTTACCTATAAGCCGCTTGCCTTTTTTTTCGAAAACGATTTCAAAGGGTCGAGAGGTTCCTTTAATCTTCAATTCCCCTAGAACGACCCACTTATCTTTATCTTGGTTGATTTCAGTGCTTTCAAAATATAATCTGGGGTGACCTTTGACGTCAAAGTACTTGGAACCGCGCAACGACCAATTTCGCAAACCATTGCCCGTATCAAGAGTTTCTGCTTGTACACTGCCCTTAAAAACAGAACTGGATGGATTATCCCAATCGATTTTTGAAGTGGATTGAAAACCTTCAATGGTTCCGGTAACGTTTTTTGCCGGAAACTCAAAAGTAATTTTGGCAGACCTTATGTCATTTTCTTGGGCATTAACGCGTAATAGCTGTAATGAAACAATCAGGAGTAAGACTATGGTTCGCATTCTAATCGGGTTTAAATATCTAGTTCAAGATACCCAATCGGAACCTATAAAATCAATGCGCTTTCATTTTTTCCTTCTTTTTTGACAGCTGTCTGTCCAAATCACTGATTGTTTCTTGAATGGAAGCCTCAAAACTCTTAGAGTTCGTTTCCGCAAACAGACGCGGCCCCGGCACACTTAATTGTATTTTGCAAATCTTACCAAATAGTGGTGAACTCGTATTCTGTACTTTTAAAAACACATGGGCTTGAACCAAAAAATCAAATTTCGATTCTAGTTTGTTTAACTTTTTGGTAATCAGCTCTTCCAATCGCTCACTGGATTTTAGGTTGTCGTATTCAAAAGTGATATTCACAATATGAAATTTTTAAGGTTTATTGTTATAAGATTTTGAAATC
>CAYNUM010000115.1:0-6923 GCA_964400025.1 uncultured Croceivirga sp. | reverse complement strand
GTCTGTATTTCTTTTTACCAATTCTTGAACAACGTTTTTGGTCAAATCTTCAAAAGCCTCTTCTGTTGGAGTAGCTGTTTGAAGAGCTGCAGGTCTCCCCACATCTCCGGCTTCGCGAATACTTTGAACTAGAGGAATCTCACCTAAAAACGGAACATTCAAATCAGTAGCCAAATTTTTAGCACCATCCTTACCAAAGATATGATATTTGTTCTCAGGGAGTTCTTCGGGTGTGAAATACGCCATGTTTTCCACAATGCCCAGTACCGGTACATTAATGGTTTCTTGTTGAAACATGGCTACCCCTTTTCGGGCATCGGCCAAGGCAATCTCTTGCGGTGTACTCACCACCACAGCACCGGTTACCGGAAGCGACTGCATAATGCTTAGATGAATATCTCCCGTTCCAGGAGGTAAATCCAACAGAAGAAAGTCCAATTGTCCCCAATGTGCATCAAATATCATTTGATTCAGGGCCTTACTGGCCATGGGTCCTCGCCAAATTACGGCCTGGTTCGGCTGGGTAAAAAAGCCAATGGAAAGCATTTTAACCCCGTAGTTTTCTACAGGTTTCATTTTGTTTTTTCCATCAACATTAATTGAAAGAGGGCGTTCTTGTGCCACATCAAACATTATGGGCATCGAAGGGCCATAGATATCGGTATCCAACAGACCTACATTAAAGCCCATTTTAGCCAAGGTGACCGCTAAATTGGCCGTGACCGTTGATTTACCTACACCTCCTTTACCAGAAGCTACCGCAATGATGTTGTTTATCCCAGGAATGGGCTTCCCTTTAATTTGATTGACTTTCGGTTTTTCAGGAACATCCACTTTAAGATTGACCTTAATCTTGGCCTTCTCATAAACTTTTTGATGAACGATTTTTAAAATCTCAACTTCCGTCTTTTTTCTAGCCTGTAGACTTGGATTTTTGATGGTTACGTCAATCACTACTTCATCGCCAAAAACTTGAACATTGGTGACTGCACCGCTCTCTACAATATTTTGACCTTCCCCTGGTGCTGAAATATGTTCCAATGCCGCTAAAACATCCTTTTTGGTAAACTTCATTCCTCCTTTTTAAAGTATAGTCTCTTAATCCGATTTTGACTTACAAAGATACGTCCTGATACCCAGAATTTAAAGGTTTCACATTGAAAGTGAAGATAGTAGGATAGTGTAAGCTTATTTGATTTCTTAACCCAATTCTTTAGCTGGGTCCCAAAAGTATTTTTGAAAGTCGACTATTTGGTTATCCACAACTTTCACTCCCTCATTTTCCAATAATTGCTGCATTAGGTTGGTGCCATCGAAATGGTGCTTTCCGGTAAGTACGCCTACCCTATTCACGACACGATGGGCAGGTACATCTTTGGTCAGTGAATTGTTCATTGCCCAACCTACCATGCGAGCGCTACGCGCAGCACCCAAATATTTGGCTATGGCCCCATAGGAAGTCACCCTACCATATGGAATCAGTTGGGCCACCTCATATACCTTATCAAAAAAATTAGGTTCCTCAGCTTTACTCATAGGTAATTCGAATCAAGGTAATAATTAGTAAAACGACCATCAATCCACTCAATATGTAGTTGGAATTTTTTGAAAATCGGTTAGTCTTTGCTTCCATTTTATTGAAATAAAAGACGTAAGTATACATTACCAAAAATGTCCCCAGACCAGCGCCTAGTATAAAAAGCACCTCATCTAACACTTCGTAGTTCATAATACGCTTCGCATGAAAAAAAGTGTTCAACCCACTATAAAACGGTATCTGAAGTAGGTTTAAAGCCGCAAGAAAAAGCCCTTTGGTAAAGCTATTGCGAGATGTGCCTTCTTCCAATACAATTTGTTGGTTGGTACTACGAATAGCCTTTACGTAAAAGAAAATGGCCAAGGCCCCAAAAATCAAGACCGCAGCTTTCATCAACCATGAGATGACCTCAGGATTTCGAGATAAAAATTTAGCGATACGAACGGCCAGATAAGCCTGGAACATGACCATGACCATAATTCCAATACTGAATACCACACCATTCTTTTTGCCTTTTTCAACACCGATTTTAGCGGCGTTCATATTTAAAAGGCCTGGTGGTGCAGATGCCAAAACAGCCGCAACAAGGGTTGCCAAAAACAATAGAAGTAGTTGGGTCATTATTTAGTTGGTGGTCGAAATTGTAGGTAAGTAATTGCCTTACCTTTTTCAAGATACTGATTTTCGTAAAAAGTCTGTATTTCCAAGACCTCTTTTGGGGCACCTTCGTTTTTGTAAACGTCGTGGTTGGCGTACAAAATCTCACAACCTTGACCGTGCAATAAGCCCAGGGTATAGCCGTGCATAAATTCACTATCTGTTTTTAGGTGAACCACTCCCCCGGGCTTCAAAATTTGGGCGTATTTGTCCAAAAACAATTGGTTGGTCAAACGATGTTTTGTTCGTTTGTACTTAATCTGGGGGTCAGGAAATGTTATCCAGATTTCAGAGACTTCATTCTCAGCAAAAAGCAGGTCAATAAGTTCAATTTGAGATCGCAAGAACATCGCATTGGGTAATCCATCTTCCAGGGCCGTTTTGGCACCGCGCCAAAAGCGAGCACCCTTAATGTCTATACCAATAAAATTTTTATTTGGATAACGCTGGGCTAGACCCACGGTATACTCCCCTTTTCCGCAGCCCAATTCCAAAACGATGGGAAGGTCATTCTCAAATCGTTCACTCCACTTACCACGCAATGAAAATCCCTTGACCACTTCTTCCCTTGTCGGTTGAATGACATTTTCAAAAGTCGCGTTTTCAGCGAAGCGTTTTAGCTTGTTCTTACTGCCCAAAACAATTACTTAAAGTTTTGGCAAAACTAAGGAAATCTCCATCCAAGGACAGAATCGTTTCTTTGATAATCATGCTGGAGCGGAAACGTATTTTAGTAGCCCCTCTAAATTGGGGATTGGGTCATGCCACTCGATGCATCCCCATTATAAATGCATTGAAAGACAATGGTTTTGAGCCAATTATAGCTTCAGATGGTGTCGCCTTATCGTTGTTAAAAAAAGAATTTCCAGAACTTTTGGCGATTGAACTTCCCTCCTACAAAATAAAATATGCCGAGAAAGGCAAAAACTTCAAGCTAAAAATGGTTTGGGACTCACCGAAAGTCTTAAAGGCCATGACCAAGGAAAAAAAGAGGGTGAAGACCATTGTTAAAGAACATCAAATTGATGGTATTATTTCAGACAACCGTTTAGGAGTTTACAGCAAAAAGGTGCCCTGCGTATTTGTCACACATCAATTGAACGTTCTCTCTGGAAACACCACTTGGTTAAGTTCAAAAATGCATCGAAGCATTATCAAAAAATTTGATGCCTGTTGGGTGCCCGATGTTGGCGAAAAACCTAATCTTACTGGAAAATTGGGGCACCTGAAAAAACCGAAAATTAGCATTAAATATCTGGGGCCATTGAGTCGTTTTGAAAAGAAAGCTCACCCTAAAGTTTTTGATTTGATGGTTCTGTTATCTGGCCCAGAACCGCAACGAGGGATGCTTGCTGACAAACTACTAGAAGAATTAAAAGGGTTTTCAGGGCGCGTAATTTTCATTAAAGGGAAAATCGAGGAGAAGCAAAAGGTAAAAACCATAAAGTATCAGAACACCTCAGTGACCATATATAATTTCATGCAATCTTCCGAGTTGGAGGAGGCCATCAATTCAAGTGCAATGGTTTTGTGCCGGTCAGGATACACCACTGTTATGGACTTGGCAAAACTCGAAAAGAAAGCATTTTTTATACCTACTCCCGGGCAATATGAGCAAGAATATTTGGCAGAAAGATTGGATAAAAAAGGGGTTGTTCCCTACGCTACCCAAGACCATTTTAAGCTGAAAGATTTGAAAAGGGTAGACGAATTTTCGGGGCTAACCACGTTTGAAAGCAAAATTGACTATAACGGAATTTTCTCTGTTTTCTCAAGGGTAAAGGAAAACTCTGAGCCAACATCGACCTCACTTTCGACATAAATTTTCTCGTCGTGGGCTTCAATGATGTGTTTTACAATGGCCAAGCCCAGACCGGAACCTCCTTCTTTACGACTACCACTTTGGTCTACCCGATAGAACCTTTCGAACAATCGGGGAATATGTTGTTTCGGTATACCTTCACCGTTGTCAGTAACACGAACAATCACTTTACTCTTTATCAAGTTTTCGACACTGACTTCAGTAGTACCATTCGCATGACCGTATTTGATGGAATTCACCAATAAATTGGTCAATACCTGTTGAATTTTTTCGGCATCACCCAGAACATAAATGGGGTAAGGATATTCCATATCAAAAGTCAACGAAATCTCTTTTTTGGCCGCTCTCATCTCCAACAACTCAAATACGCTTCGTATCAACTCGATGATGTCAAAGGGTTCTTTGGTGATGTTGAGATCTCCTGTCTCCAATTTGGTGATCATGTCGAGGTCTTTTACAATGTAAATTAGTCTTTCGACCCCTTTACTGGCGCGTTTTAAGTACTTCTCACTGACCTTTTTGTCTCGAATTGCCCCATCCAACAAGGTCAAAATATAGCCCTGTACTGTAAATAGTGGTGTTTTTAACTCATGGGAAACATTACCTAAAAAGTCTCGACGATACTCCTCACGTATCTTTAAAGTATCAATCTCTACCTTTTTGCCCTTGGCGAACTTTTCAATTTCTTCCGTCAAGGTTTTCATGTCGGTCGTAATGGGCTTTGAGGTTAAGGAAGAAGATTCCAAGAGCGACACCTCATCATAAATCTTTTTGACCCTACGGTAAATAAAGCGTTCAACTCGTGCCTGAATGATCAAAAAAGACAACCCAAAAGAGATACCAAAGAAAACTAGAGGAACATACCAGACCAACTGCCCCGACAGATAAAGCAATCCAAAAACAACTAGGGCTAGTAGCAGGGAAATTAATAAGGACGAACGTAACGCAAAACGGTACGAATTTTTAAGTGTGATGGCCATTATAGCACAAACTTATAGCCTACGCCTTTAACGGTTTTAAAGTGATCGTCTCCAATTTTTTCACGTAGTTTTCTGATGTGCACATCTATGGTGCGCCCTCCGACAACGACTTCATTGCCCCATACCTTATCAAGAATGACCTCACGCTTGAACACCTTATTAGGTTTTGAGGTCAAAAGCGATAGCAATTCAAACTCTTTTCTTGGTAGAATCAGTTCTTCGCCATTGTTTTCTATCTTGTATTCTTCTCGATTGATAACGATATTACCAACCTTAACAATGTCTTCAACTTCAGTATCGTTCTCTTTCAATCGTCTCAACAGAGCCTTTACCTTGCTCATCAAAACCTTAGGTTTCACTGGTTTGGTAATATAATCATCGGCACCAGCATCAAAACCAGCAACCTGTGAATAGTCTTCACCACGCGCGGTCAAAAAGGTGATAATTGAATTATCAAGACTAGGAGTGCTGCGCATCACCTCACAAGCTTCGATACCATCCATTTCGGGCATCATTACATCTAAAATAATGAGATGTGGTAATTTTTTTTTTGCTTTGGCCACTGCTTCAACCCCGTTCTTGGCAGTAAATACTTGGTATCCTTCAGAAGATAAGTTGTAACTGACGATTTCTAAAATGTCAGGTTCATCATCGACCAAAAGTATCTTAATATCTCTAGTTTTCATGGTTGGCGAACACTCTGATTTGTCCAAATGTAAAGATAATACAATAACCCCTCATGCC
Source organism: uncultured Croceivirga sp. (assembly GCA_964400025.1). Classification (GTDB taxonomy): domain Bacteria; phylum Bacteroidota; class Bacteroidia; order Flavobacteriales; family Flavobacteriaceae; genus Croceivirga. The sequence goes on along the minus strand of CAYNUM010000115.1, from coordinate 1,183 downwards.
CTTAACATTCATTTAAACTGGTAACCTTATCGTAATGCTTTTGAAATAAACTGTTAACATACGGCTAACATCGCTTTTACAGCACGTAGCGTTCTTTGCCGAAACGCTTAACTAAAGATGAGATTTTATTTTACGCTCGCTATTCTGTTGTTTATCAGCTATTTAAACGCTCAGGAATCAACTGGTAGTATCGTTGGAAAACTAACGGACAAAGAACTTAACAATGAGCCTTTGGCCTTTGCTAATGTTTTGATTAAAGGGACAACAACTGGTACGACGTCTGACTTTGATGGACTTTATGAAATAGCTGGATTGGACCCAGGAACATACACGGTTATCTTCAGTTATCTGGGATACGAAACTGTTGAAATTCCTAATGTAAATGTTGAGGCTGGTAAAGTTACCAACGTTAATGTACCTATGAGTGCCTCAGCAGGGGTGTCACTAGACGAAGTTGTTGTAACTACAGTAGCCAGAAAAGATTCTGAGGTTGCTCTTTTATTAGACCAAAGGAATGCTGTCACAGTTGTGGAAAGTATTGGGGCAAAAGAATTGGGAGATTTAGGGATTTCGGATGCCAAGACAGCTACCACAAAGATTTCGGGGGTTGCTGAGAGTGAAGCATCGGGAGATATTTTCGTTCGAGGTCTCGGTGACAGATACCTATCTACTACACTTAACGGTTTACCGATACCCTCAGACAATATTGACAAGAAAAATATCAATCTAGGTCTTTTTCCTACACGTGTTATCCAGAATGTAAGTATCAGCAAGACATATGCTGCTAGAACTTCGGCCGATCAAGCTTCAGGCAATATCAATATTAAATCTAGGGAGTTAATTGGCTCTTCAGAATTTAGTGTTGGAATTTCAGGTGGTTTCAATTCCACCGTAACTCAGGATGGTGTTTCAGATAATTTCAAGATTTCGCCCAATCTAGCAGACGAAACAACCTTTGGTTTTTATAATTCCGATAGAACATTGGTTCAACAACTTACAGAACAATCTTGGGACCCGGGACGAAAAGACACTCCATTGAATTATGGGATGAATGTTGCTTTTGGAAAGAAATTTTTTGATGGAAAGCTATCTTTTGTCTTAACGGGGTCGCACGATGAAAGCTATAGATATAACCAAGGTGTTTACCAAATTCTTGAATTTGGTTTCGTTCAGGTTGGTTCCT
>CAYNUM010000114.1:0-6948 GCA_964400025.1 uncultured Croceivirga sp. | reverse complement strand
GGTCGAAATAACAGTTCCATCAAAAAGAAGAAAGCCACTATGGTACCAACGTTGTCTGCGTTCAAGGAATCAATCTGTTGTAATACCCCAAAGTAAACGACCAAACCGATACCAATCGAATTTGAAATCTCAGCAACAGGAAAGAAAATACTATTGTACCAAACTGTTTTTAACCAAGCATCGCGGTGCTTCTTATTAATATTTCTAAACTTTTCACGTTCAATTCCCTCTCTGGTAAAAAGCTGAACAATTTTCATTCCCGCAATCCGCTCTTGAACAAACGAATTAAGATTGGACACTTGCGCACGAACATCAATAAAAGCGACTTTCATGGCACGTTGAAACAGTCGTGTCGCCACAAGGATAATGGGCAAAATTCCGAACACGATCATGGCCAAACGCCAATTCATTGCCAACATCACACCAGCTGCGGCAATCATCTTGAGCGCATCTGCAACAATAACAAAAAAACCTTGACTAAAAATCTCACCAATACGTTGCATATCGGCCACGGCTCGGGTCACTAAAACCCCTATAGACGATTTGTCGAAATAGGTCATCTTAAAGGCCATCATCTTTTGAAAAAGTTGAACCCGTAAATCTTTGATGACAGATTCTCCCAGAAGATTAGCAAAATAATTGAAGAGCAATTGAAAAATAACCTGCCCCAAAAGCACAGCTCCCATCACAAGAATAGCAATCAACAGCTGCTCATGATTTTTTCCGTCAAGCGCCTTGTTGATAATATATCGTACAATAATGGGCGTGAAAACCGCAAAGGCGGCAGATAGAAGTCCGGAAATCACTACCGTAATTAGAATACCAGAATACTTTTTCGCAAAACCAAAAACACGCCTAAAAAGCTTAAAATCAAATGCTTTTCCTATTTCTTGTTCTTGACTCATTCAACTATTGTTTCTGGATAAACCACCTTGGTCAAATATAACCCTTTTGCAGGCACTGATACCCCCGCTTCGCTCCTGTTTTTACTGGCGATAATCGTTCGAATCTCCTCGGGGCTTCGCTTACCCAAACCTACATCCAAAAGGGTGCCCACAATAGCTCGCACCATGTTCCTCAAAAAACGGTCGGCCGAAATGGTAAAAATCAATTTTTCACCATCTAGCTGCCAATGAGCCTCACGTACATCACATATAAAGGTTTTAACATCGGAGTTTGATTTAGAAAAACACTCAAAATCAGTGTATTCCATGAGAATAGTCGCAGCTTTGTTCATATCACCTACCTCCAGGGGTTTCAACACGCGGTGGGCTCGCTTTTCCAAAAAAGGATTTTTCTCCATCACCACCCAGTATTCATAGGTCCGTTCTATGGCATCAAAGCGCGCGTGCGCATCTGAAGTGACTTTTTTGATGTTACGGATGGATATATCTTCAGGTAAAAATGCATTCAGTCGTTGCGTCAACTCATCGGATTCAAAAGGATTTAAAGAATCAAAATGGGCAAACATTTGTTTGGCGTGAACCCCGGTATCCGTTCGGCCGGCTCCCACTACTGAAATGGGTTCTCGCAATAAGGTCGACATGGCTTTTTCCAATACCTCTTGTACCGTTATCGCATTAGGTTGGTTCTGCCAGCCGTGATAGGCCGTTCCGTCATATGAAAACTCGATGAAATATCGCAAACACTCTATTTTGCAGCTCTAAAGATAATTCAAAGCCAAAGGAGGGCATTCCATCATTATATTTTTAGCATATTTTTAGCGTATGACCAAAATCCTACTACTTTCTGACACCCATAGCCATATAGATGCGACAATACTAAAATATGCTAAACAGGCCGATGAAATCTGGCATGCCGGAGATATTGGAGATTTAAAGGTAACCGATGCGCTAGGTGACATAAAACCGTTAAGGGGGGTACATGGCAATATCGATGATTATATCATACAACAGGAATATCCCGAACATCAACGCTTTTTTTGTGAAGAGGTCGATGTTTGGATTACCCATATTGGCGGATATCCCGATCGCTACAATGTTCGTGTGCGGGAAGAAATCAGAAAAAAGCCCCCACAACTATTTATCTGCGGACATAGCCATATTTTAAAAGTGATGAATGATAAAAAACTGGGATTACTGCACATGAACCCCGGTGCCTGTGGCAAACACGGCTTCCATCAAGTCCGCACCATGCTAAGGTTCACCATCGATGGAAAAAAAATTGATAATTTGGAGGTCATTGAATTGGGTAAACGATGAAAAAAATCTTGCTCTTAGTTTTATACTTCTGCACACAATCTGGCATTTCACAAGCGTCCAAGGCATCCCTCATTGTTTTGGGCACGGTTCAAGATGGTGGTAGCCCACATATTGGTTGCAAGAAGCAATGTTGTGCCGCTCTTTTTACCGACCCCGACCCCACACGCAAAGTTGTTTCTTTAGGGTTGGTCGACCACGAGTACCAAAAAACCTTTGTACTCGACGCTTCACCAGATTTTACGACCCAACTTAAACTACTCCAAGGGCATACCCAAGAAGAGCAAAAAGCTCCTGACGGTATCTTGCTGACCCATGCCCATATTGGGCATTATACCGGTCTTATGTACCTCGGTCGGGAAGCTTTGGGCGGAAAAAACATTCCTGTTTATGCCATGCCCAAAATGAAACATTTCTTGGAAACCAACGGCCCTTGGAGCCAATTGGTCTCGCTCAACAACATTGGTTTGGTTCAAATGAAAGCTGATGAAGAAATTGAATTGACCCCCAACTTAAGAGTGCAACCATTTATTGTACCGCATCGAGGAGAATATTCAGAAACCGTCGGATTTAAGATTATTGGACTTGAAAAGTCGATTTTATTTATCCCAGATATTGATAAATGGCACCTATGGGAAAAATCGATAATTGATGAACTCAAAAAAGTAGATGTTGCCTTTTTGGATGCTACCTTCTATGATGGAAATGAGGTCGACAATAGGGATATTGCTGAAATTCCACATCCTTTCGTCATCGAAAGCTTGGCTTTGTTCAAAGACCTATCGATGGAGGAAAGGAATAAAATTCATTTTATCCACCTGAATCACACCAATCCGCTGTTAAACCATGCAAGTGAAGCTGCTAAGGAGGTACTTGCCAAAGGATTCCAGATAGCCCAGTTCAAAAGTACCTTCAAGCTATAGTTCCAATTTTGAAATTAGCATAGTAAGTTACCGGGTTTTTATCGTCTAAGGGAATGAACAACTTTTAAAGAGAATAACATGAAATCTAATTTTTTAGGAATTTTTGTTTTGGCCAATCTATTGCTCATCTTTTCTTGTGCGGAAAAGGCGAAAAAGGAAAGTGCCAAAGAAGAGATGATGACTGAAAAAATGGTGGTGGAGCCCGTTTACGATACCAATAACCTAAATTCAGTTTTTGTAGCAATGGAACATGCGCATGGCGGATGGGATAATCTTTACAGCAAAAAAGACGTGCAATACACATACCGCTACCATAATCCTGCAGCGAATAAAACGGATCTTTCCACAGAACGCTATATCTTTTCTAATGAAGCAAGCTACGGCAAATACACCCAGCATGAAATTAATGTAATGCCAGGCAAAGAAGGTGTAGTGGAACAATGTTTTGATGGTGAAGTGACGAAAGTTATGGTTGATGGAAAAGTTAGTGAAGACCCTCAAAATATAGGTATGGGTGACTTTTTACGCAGAGCCAACTTCTTCTGGTTTGTAATGCCCTATAAATTGAATGATTCAGGTACAATTTCTGAATATATAGGTCAAGAAGATTTTGAAGGAAAGACCTACGATAAAGTTTTGGTCACTTATGACCCAGAAGTTACGGGTAAAGAACAAAACGATACCTATATTTTATTTATCGACCCAGAAACCAAAATGGCCAGTCGTTTTCTGTTTTCATTGCCAGCACTTGGCGTCAATGAACCAATACTCATTGCCAATTACGATTACAATAATGTGGGCGGGCAAATGATAGCAACCAAACGAACATATTTTTTGCCAAACGAAAAAGGTGAATTTACGGAAGAACCCAGTTTAGTTCAGACATTGACCGATATAAGCTTTGATAATGGGTTTACCGTTGAAAACATAATGCAGTAAACAGTTCTAATATACAGCAATAAAAAGCCCCTGAATTCAGGGGCTTTTCGCACTAATACTACTAAGATGTTAGGTTTAACGTAAACGATCTACAGATTTTACAAGATCTTCATCCTTTTTGATGGCCCTGTTTGCCAAGACCAGAAAAACGATAGAAAATACAGGAATCAGCATCCCAATACCCTTCTCAGAGACCGCCGTCTCTCCGGATAAGTTTAGCGATCGGTAAACGAAAAATCCTAGTAAAAAAAGGTTCAATATCATGTTCAATCTGTTCAGCACAAATTGATTCTGTCTTTTCTTAAATAGGAATATGGCAATAATTGCAAGAGCGGCTATTACCAAAAACGCCGAAAGTATAACCAAATTGTCAATGGCAAATATCTCGGCACCTTCAGATTCCGTCCATAATGAAAATTGAAATGGCAGTAGTCCTGCACAAAGTGCGGCCAAGCCTAGAAATACAGTCTGTATTCGTTGAATCATTTTTCAAAATAATCGGACTGCAAAATTACATCGGTTTATTGACAAATAGCCCTTGTTCTTTTAAATATTTTTGTATACTTGTACCGTTATTAGTTAGAATACTTGCCTAGGGAGAACTTTCCCCCATAGTTAAATCCAAATAACGTTTTACTTCAATACTTAGATTTACGTTTAACCTATTGCATATTTAATGTTTGAAATAACTGATTTAAAAGCCAAAAAACTGCCCGAATTGCAAGAAATTGCCAAAGGATTGAGCATACCAAAGTTCAAAACTTTAAAAAAATTGGATTTGGTTTACCAAATTTTGGATGTACAGGCATCCAACCCAACTGCCGTGACCGATAAAGCGGAAAAAAAGGAGGAGAAACCCAAAGAGGCGAAGCCGAAAAGGGCGCGAACCCCAAGAAATACAGAAAAGGGTGAAAAGGCTGAAACTCCCACCCCTAAGGCTGAGGATTCCAAGAAGGAAACAAAAAAAGAACAGCCGAACAACCAAAATGACCAAAACAGGCAAAACGACCAAAATAGACAGAATGGTCAGCATAAAGGTCAGAACAGAAGAAACAATCAAAACCAACGCAACAATCAGCAAGACCGTCGCAACAGCAACTTTGATAAAGATTTAAAGAATCGCTACAAAGAGCCTGAATTCGAGTTTGACAGCATCATCGCGAGCGAAGGTGTCTTGGACATTATGCAAGACGGTTATGGTTTCTTGCGTTCTTCAGATTACAATTATTTGTCATCACCTGACGATATTTATGTTTCCCAAAGTCAAATTCGTTTGTTTGGATTAAAGACTGGAGATACCGTTTTAGGAAATATACGGCCGCCAAAAGAGGGTGAAAAGTATTTTCCATTGATCAAGGTGAACAAGATCAATGGCTTGGACCCTCAGGTCGTTCGTGACCGAGTGGCCTTTGAGCACCTCACACCACTTTTCCCTCGGGAAAAATTCAATGTTGCCGGTGGTCAGACCACACTATCCACCCGTATAGTAGATTTGTTCTCACCTATTGGTAAAGGGCAACGGGGTATGATCGTTGCTCAGCCCAAAACCGGTAAAACGGTTCTTTTAAAAGATATCGCGAACGGTATTGCAGCCAATCACCCTGAGGTATATCAAATCATTTTATTGATTGATGAACGCCCAGAAGAGGTTACCGATATGCAACGTAATGTTCGTGGCGAGGTGGTTGCCTCTACCTTCGATAAAGAAGCCAGTGAACACGTTCGAGTGGCCAACATCGTTATTGAAAAAGCAAAACGATTGGTAGAATGTGGGCATGACGTTGTAATCCTACTAGATTCCATTACCCGTTTGGCCAGAGCCTATAATACTGTTCAACCAGCATCAGGTAAGGTACTTTCTGGTGGTGTCGATGCCAATGCATTGCACAAGCCAAAACGATTCTTCGGTGCGGCCCGTAATATCGAGAATGGTGGGTCATTATCAATCATCGCAACCGCCTTGACCGAAACCGGTTCAAAGATGGATGAGGTGATTTTTGAAGAATTCAAGGGTACCGGTAATATGGAGTTACAGTTAGATCGTAGAATCAGTAACCGTAGAATATTCCCTGCCATTGATTTGATTTCTTCATCTACCAGACGTGATGATTTGTTATTGGATGAACAGACCATTCAGCGTATGTGGATTATGCGTAAATATCTTGCAGATATGAACCCTGTGGAAGCCATGGAGTTTATGGAACAGCGTATGAAACAAACTCGTAGCAATGAAGAGTTCTTGATGACTATGAACGAATAGTTACAAGAATTACTGAAGCAAATATTAAGACCCAATGGCTTACCCATTGGGTTTTTTTGTTAAAATCATAGTAGCAAAAACCCTATCTTTAACAGTAAATCCCCCATAGTTTATAACCTTACAAACACTAGTCTTATGAAAATGAACAGATTAAACCTAACAAAAGCCTGTTTGGCACTTCTAGGGGGCGCCCTAATCTTTGGCGCTTGTAATCCACAACCCAAGCAAGAGGCCGCACCTGAAATGCAAGAAAAAACCATGGCCGATGTCAAACCTCCAAAAGAGATTATCACTTTAAATGAAGCCAAGGAATTATGCGATAATTACGAAACGCGAAGAATTCCGAGTATAATGGAATTTGAAATGGCCGAAAATGGGGCTGAAGAGAAATTTGTTCCTGTACAGTTTGTTGCTTTTAAATTAGAGACCATCAAAGAATACATTAAGTATGTAGAACAAGAGGCAGGTAAGGCCAAAGTAAAACCTGATAGTCTGCGAATTTATTTAGGCAACTATGGTAAGGAAGGTATAGACCCCAATAGAAATACGGTATTTATGTTGCCAACAGCTGAAATTGGTAATGAATATGGAGGCTTTTATATGGATG
>CAYNUM010000113.1:0-6959 GCA_964400025.1 uncultured Croceivirga sp. | reverse complement strand
TACACTCTTTCCCTACAACTATCACCTTACTCACTTTATTTGCTCCAATCAAGGTGTTAATTTTATGCCCTAGATAGGTTGAACCGTTAAATTCTTCCAAGGCCAGGTCGTAATCAGATCTTACAGGAATAATGCCTGCCACGGATGGAAGTTTAACTTCTTCTTTATGCACAAAAGCGTCCTTTATTTTTGACCTCGTTGAAAGAATTCTGTCTTCGTTGTTTGTCAAATTATTATTGTGCCTACGATAGGAAAAAAGGGACTTGTTTATGTTGGTCACTTTAAATTTGGAAACAAATTTTACCCATAGCTCATAGCCGTCTTGACAGGTATAACTTTCATCATAACCACCAACGGCTTTTAAAGAATCAACCCTAATCATCGTACAGGCGCCGTGCGCAGGTTGGTCAAGAATCGTAACTTCATTGTCAAAATCATGTCTTTTGACCTCTGACAATACGTTTTCTTCGGGGTCAATGAGAAAATAATCAGGAAAGACCAGTCCAATTTCAGGATTGGCTTCCAGAATGTTTGACATTTCTTCAAGAGCTGTCGGTTCAAAAAAATCATCGGCATCAAGGCGAACGATATACTTTCCCTTTGCCGCTTTCAAAGCCACGTTATTCGTAATGTTCAAACCCTTGTTTTTCTGGTAAATAATCGAAATGATTTTTTCATTGGCATACGTCTCGATGATCTCTTTCGAATTATCTGTTGATCCGTCATCGATGATAATCAATTCGAGGTTCTTCAAGGTTTGGTTCAAAACACTTTCTATCGCCCGTTTTATATACCGCCCGTAATTATAGTTGGTGATGTATACTGTGACCAATATATTTCTAGAATCCATTATTCTCTTTCTTTAATTTGTTTTCCAGGAATTCCTGCTATGATTGATTTTGAAGGAAAAGACTTATTTACCACTGAACTACTACCTACAATACAACCCGTGCCCAAATGTACTCCAGGAAAAATAATTGCATGAGTGCCCAACCAACAGTCTTTCTCCAAAAGTATCGGAGCATGGGTATAACCTTGTGTTGCTATTGCGCCTTGACCTTCATAATTATGCATGCTTGTTTGTAAATAGACAAAACCGGAAACGAGGGTGTTTTCACCGATAGAAATACTATCGCCACCATTGAATACGGTGTACAAACCTATTCTACAACCTTTTTCAAGAACAATATTACTTGTATTAGCACTTAGAATACGAACTCCACGGTCGAGTCTACATTTGTTGCCGAAAGTAATTTTAGACGTGCCATGACACCTAATTTCTACATTTCTTCTAAACTGCACCCCATCTCCTATAACCAATCTTGCAGAACTTTCAACTTGTAATTTGGGTATGGAGTCACATTTAAAGTTGCGCCCAATTTTTATCCGTTTTGAACTGAAAAGCAACTTAACCAAAAGTCCCAAGAATTTTGGGTAAGTGTCATAATACCAAGGCAATAAAAAAGCAAACATTTGTTATTCGAATAGTTCCCAATCCAATTTTTGATGCTCAAGCACATCTTTCTTCAAAATCTTACCGATTACCTTGTCAAAATCACGGGCATCGATTCCATGATTAGGCCTCAAGACTGTTATATCAGATTCTGTTATCACAGTTCCTTTCTTTAAATCCCTCTTAGGATAAACTGCTCTTCTAAATGTGGTGGGGTGGTCGCCTTCAATCGGCAACGGATTTTTTTCATTGGTTCCTTTCAATTCTTCAATTGATTTTATTTTCTCAATCAATTGCAAAACTTCATCTTTTGTCAGAGATACTTTGTGGTCTCTGAATTCTTTATTTTCTCTAGAATCAGTAAAATGAAATTCCAGTATTTGAGCACCCATGGCAACTGAAACTTCCAAAGCATAGCTTCCTTCAGTATGGTCTGAATAGCCAATTGGTAAAGAGAACTTCTTTTCAAATTCCAACATGACATTAAGGTTGGCATCCGAAAAAGGAATGGGGTACATCGATGTACATTGAAGAACACTCAAATATTCAGGATTCAAATACAGCTCATCCTGACTTTGAATATAATTGATGGCATGCTTGACCTCTTCAAAGGTTGAGAGACCTGTAGAAACGATTATCGGTTTCTTTAGTTTGGTGAATTTTTTAAGCATAGGGTACGCGGTTAAATCACCAGACCCTATTTTGTAAATGGGCATGTAAGCATCTATCCACTCCACATAATCTGGGTCCCAGACCGAAGCCATAAAACCAACATCATTGTTATTACAGATTTCAGCGAGTTCAAGGTATTGTTCTCTACTTAACTCAAACTTTTTGAAGTGTTTATTTCTCTGGGGTGATTCTACTTTACTCACCAAGGTGTCTCCAGAATAGAGTTGGTATTTAATGAAGTCTACGTTGGCTTCTATAGCCAATTGGGTCAATCGCTTGGCGTATTCAAAATTTCCTTCGTGATTACCGCCTATTTCAGCGATAAGTAAGGGCCCATTTTTGCCTTGCCAGTTACTTTTTTTCATATACTAAACGGTATAATTCAATAATGTCGTCCATTTTATAATTGGTATGGTCACGCTCCATTAAACTTATTACTTGAGTTGCATTATGAAAATCTTCAGGGGTATCTATTGCAAAGTTCAAGGTTTCACCATAATCCTTTTTGTTGTAAACAAAAAAATGATTGACGTTGTTTTGCCTGTAAAAATACGTCATCACATGTTCTTTGTCTCCTTCATTGAATAAAGGCAAATTTTGGGCATAATGCTGTATATTGACTATTTCAACGCTCATGCCTTTGGGATATGTTCTGTTTCTGACGTTCGAAGTAAATACGCTTTTGTTTGAAGCATGTTGTGTTATCATGCCCTCTATTAGTTCATAGTCCAAGAAAATATTGTCTCCGTTTATTCGCACTGCTTCTGAAAATCCAAAGTGTTGGGCACAACTCAAAAAACGCTCGGCTACGTTGTTCAAAGAACCTCTGAAGTGCTTTATGCCATTTTCAATACAATATTGGACAATTCTATCATCGGTGGGCTCATCAGAAGTACAAATAACAATTGGAGCTTTGCCGTTTAGCAACGAAAGTCGCTCCATAATATATCCCAAAATTGGTTTGCCATTTATCGGTTTTAAAATTTTTCCAGGAAGTCTAGAAGAACTATATCTGCACAACACTATTATTCCCGTCATTTTCTTTCACCAATTTGTTTTGCGGGAATTCCACCAAAAATTGCATTTTCAGGAACATCGGTGGTCACAATTGCGCCCGCAGCAATCACAGCCCCTTTTCCTATGGTAACGCCTCTTAAAATCTTCGCACCAGTGGAAATCCATACATCATCATTTATAGTGATTGGCGCTGTTTTATTTTGCTGTTGATTGATTCGAATACCTTTAATTATCGAATGGTCGCTATCAACGATATACACAAAAGGTGCAATCAGACAATCTGAACCTACAGAAATACCATTTGAAGCGTAAATGAAAGTGTAAAACCCTACCGTAGTTCTTTCTCCAATTGCAATTTTGGCCTTTTCATTACAAGCACAAATATTCGCTCCTTTTTTCAGAACCACCTGATTCTCAATAGCTATGTTTTTTGGATAACGTAATAGTGAGACGTCTTTGTCGATGAACACATCGCGTCCTAATTTGCCCAAACGGTTTCTTTGTTTAAGCCGTCTGTATTTATGAAATATTGTTGGCTTTAAATGTTTTCTTAATTGTGCGTTTCCCTCTTTCAAAATTTAAATTTCAATGATGGATTTTGTTTCTTTTAAAAAGGTCTCATAACATGGCAAGGAAATATCTTTCTCTGAGATAATCAATTCATCTTCAGGAATACCCCAATCGATTGCTAATTGCTCATCATTATAGGAAATTCCTGATTCAGCTTCTTTATTGTAGTAATTGTCGCATTTATAAAAGAAAATGGCCTCGGGGCTTAAGACAACAAAGCCATGTGCAAATCCTCTTGGAATAAAAAGCTGTTTGTTATTTTCTTCAGAAAGTTCGATTGCAATATACTCTCCAAAAGTTGATGAACTAGGCCTTATATCGACTGCGACATCCATTACTTTGCCTTTTAAGACCCTTACTAATTTTGCCTGTGCATGCTGGCCCGTTTGAAAGTGAAGGCCTCTCAAAGTGCCATATTTGGAGAAAGATTGGTTGTCTTGCACAAAATCTACCGAACAACCAGTAGTGCTTTCAAACGTTTTCTGGTTAAAGCTTTCAAAAAAGTAGCCACGTTCATCTTCAAACACTCGAGGCTCAAAAATAAAACAACCCTGTAGTTTAGTTTCGGTTACGACCATGCCAAGTTGATTAGATTAGACTAAGCAAGTTTTTTCCATAGCCACTTTTCATGAGTGGCTCTGCCAAGCTTCTAAACCTCTCTTTATCTATAAACCCCATTTCATAAGCCGCTACTTCAGGGGCACCTATTTTCAAGCCTTGTCTTTCTTCTATCACCTCAACGAATTGAGCGGCTTGCATTAGAGATTTGAAGGTGCCTGTATCTAACCAGGCCGTGCCTCTATCAAGAATACTAACATTTAACTTCCCTTTTTCAAGGTAGGCGCGATTTACGTCGGTAATCTCCAACTCTCCACGATGACTAGGTTTTATATTGCGGGCAATGCTGACCACTTCATTATCATAAAAGTAAATACCAGGAACAGCGTAATTTGATTTCGGATGTTCAGGTTTCTCTTCTATGCTGATAACCTTTCCATCATTATTGAACTCAACAACACCATATCTTTCGGGGTCGCCCACCTGATAAGCATAGATTATACCTCCCTCAGGGTCATTGTTGGCCTGCAACAGTTTTGAAAGGCCCGTGCCATAAAATATGTTATCGCCAAGAATTAAAGCAACTTTATCATTGCCAATGAAATCTGCCCCTATGATAAATGCTTCAGCAAGACCGTTCGGAGCGTCTTGAACCGCATATTCGAATGAACAACCCAAATTAGAGCCATCACCCAATAAGTTTTTAAATAGGGGTAAGTCTTTAGGGGTTGAAATAATCAAGATTTCGCTAATACCGGAGTACAACAGCGTAGATAGCGGATAATAAATCATCGGTTTATCGTACACTGGCATTAATTGTTTACTAACAGACAGTGTTAGTGGGTGTAACCTTGTACCTGAGCCACCTGCTAGGATTATTCCTTTCATTACTAAGCTTTAAACTGCATATTGTTTTTTGTAATATTCTCTGTAGGCCCCAGAAGTAACATTGTTCAACCAGATCGTATTAGCCAAATACCAATCAATGGTTTTGCTTAAACCTTCTTCAAAGGTTACCGAGGGTTTCCAATTAAGCTCAGTAGTTAATTTTGAGGCGTCTATGGCATAGCGCAAATCATGCCCCGGCCTATCTTTTACATAGGTAATAAGTTCTCTAGACGTTCCTTTTGTTCTATCAAGCTTTTCGTCCATTAAGTCACATAATAATTCAACCAAGTCGATATTCTTCCATTCGTTCAAACCCCCTACATTATAGGTCTGCTTAGTCAATCCTTCATGGAAAATCAAATCAATGGCGCTGGCATGATCCACAACATACAACCAATCCCTAGTGTTGTCACCACGGCCGTAAACGGGCAAAGGCCTTTTGTTGATAATGTTATTTATGAATAATGGAATAAGCTTTTCTGGAAAATGATTTGGCCCGTAGTTGTTTGAGCAGTTTGATAAAACAAAATCCAAGCCATAGGTTTCTCCATAAGCCCTTACAAAATGATCGGAAGAAGCCTTTGAAGCTGAATATGGCGAATTAGGGCTGTAAGCGGTCTGTTCGGTAAACAGGCCGGTTTCGCCCAAGGTACCATAGACCTCATCAGTGCTTACATGATAAAACCTAAACTTAGGGTTTTTCTCAAATGATTTGATTGAGGCATTTAATAGGTTGACCGTACCCAATACATTGGTCTTTACAAAAGAAATTGGGTCTGTAATGGATCTGTCGACATGCGACTCTGCCGCCAAGTGTATTATTCCATCAAAAGACTCCCTTTCAAAAAGTTCATTGATGAATACCTCGTCGACGATATCTCCTTTTACGAATTTGTAATTGTCGTAATTGGCTATATCGTTAAGGTTTTCAAGATTACCTGCGTATGTAAGTGCATCAAGGTTGAAGATTGTGTATTCTGGGTAATTCATCACGAATCTTCTTACCACATGCGACCCTATAAAGCCTGCCCCACCTGTTATCAATATCTTTTTTCCCAACCTATTTATATTTATTTAAAAACTTATTCAGGTCTTTCAACAAAAGTAAGAGCACGGCAAGTGTCAATAGCGCTAACGGAAGCACGAACTTGTAGCTTTTCCAAACGCCTTTTACTTTAACTCCCCTAGATGGAAAGTCACTAATGATATTTAGAATGGATGATTTATTCGCCCGCTCTTTATTTAAAAATACCAATCGGTTTTTTAAAATGTCCCGCTCTTGAACCAAAGCCAGTTCCCTAATTTGGGATTCTCCTTTTTCAGCCAAATTGATATTGGTACCCTGCATTGGCTTATCAGCTTCTTTGACCAAAACATTTTTGTATAAATCCTGAAGGCCATCTATCTCCCTAAGTTGATTGCGAATGATACTATCTTGAAGTACCAAGTTTTCATCATTTATACGCTTTTGCAACTTAAAGTATTCATTGGCAGAAATCGATTCAACGATGGCCGGTTGCACTTTTTTTGCAACTTCATCATCGGTTGCTATCAGGGAAATTTGATGAAACCTTGCGTCTAAAGAATTGAAGTTCCTTAAATAACTTTCAAAGTCCAAAGCCTTTATTGTTGTAGTGTCCAATTCGCGAATAAATTCATCAAAAAGCTGGATCTTTTGGTTTTCATCAGAATAGGAATCAACGAAGACTTCATTTATTTTTGAGGCTTCACTTACCGAAATATTTAATGCCCTTGAAAGGGTCAAAGAATCATTGGCCTTGGCCAAATCATTGTAAAAGTC
>CAYNUM010000112.1:0-6971 GCA_964400025.1 uncultured Croceivirga sp. | reverse complement strand
TTTCACCACCTTCCAACTTGGTCAAACGAACATATTCCAAGTGCACGCGAATGGCACTTGACGATTATATACGTGAAAATATTACCCATCCCCTTGGGGTAGACTATCTGGACTTTTATTTACCAGATTCCCTGACCAGCAAATTGGCCATTCCCTATATGCCCACCCAAGATGGAACTATATCGCCTCTCCCTGAAAACATGGGGCCCTTTTATATTCCCAATTACCCAACAACTGGGGCCAAGACTTATATGAGTGGCGGTAGTGGTATGACGGGTACTGCTCGTGACTACTTTTTGTTTTGCCAAGCGATGTTAGACGACGGTAGCTTGGGGAACACCGAAATATTAAAACCAGAATCGGCCAAGTCCATGCATGAAAATCAATTGGATACAATAACTTATCCTTGGGGCACGGGCGGCTTTGGGTACGGCTTTCATGTGGCAACAGGCGAATCTGGCAGACCATCAGGAACGTATAGTTGGGGTGGGGCCTTTAGTACTACCTTTTGGATAGACCCTACCAACGAATTGGTCGTTATTCAACTACGACAGGTACTTCAATCACCTTATAATCAGGAAATTGATGGGAAGTTGGCCGAAATCATTTATGGGGCTTTTATAGAATAATCCTAAATCTTATTTTGGTAAGGAGTAGACTAGTCAATAGTATCCTTCTTTTTCTTTTTTAACAGCCCGCTTAGGATACTATTGGCCGCCTCTTTAACTCCAGCTTTTTGTTGGGTGGAATCAGTTTTTACCGTGTCTTTCTTTTGACCTAATAAATCACCTAGAGTATTTGTAACACTAGTACTTTGAGTTCGAGTGGAGTCTGATTCAGCTCCACCCAATATACCCCCAATCAAATCCTTGGCTTTATTTTTACCTTGGTTCAGTAGTTTTTGTTTTTGAATCTCCACCAATTGATTTGTCAATTTTTTGACCCCCGAGGTCATATCGGTGGAAACATTGGGGCTGGCGTAGCTTCCACCAATGTTTGCCTTCAGGGGAATGGTCAAATCCTTTAAACTCTCATCATCGATTTTAGCAATAAGGTTATTCACTTCACTTCCTAAATATTTTGCCGGTACATCAAGCGTTGCTTGGTATTGCAGTTGGGCATCAAAAGTATGCGTACCCGATAAGTTGATAGCAATGTCTTTGTACTTTAAGGTGATGGGTTTAGTGGCTACATTACCATTCTCAAAAGACAAAGCTGTTTTTAAAACATTGAGATCTAGGGCATCAAAATCGATAAAATCGAATTGCCCATCCAAAGCCGCCAACACTGGGGTATTTTGAGTATTGATCTTGGTAGAGAGTAATTGCCCTAGTAAATCCCCAGAAAGGGAGCTCAAACTTGGGGTCATGTCATCTTTAAGGTCTCCGGAGAGCTTAATCTCGGAGTTTAGTTTGCCCTGAAATGCTTGGGCTACAGGGGCAAGAACTTTGAACAGATCCAACGCCTTAAATGATTCTGAAATTTTAAAGCCGTCGATATTCATACCCATTTCAAAAGTTGAAATGGCTGTTTTGGTATTCACGCTTCCGTTCATGACCAGTTTACCATCAAAAATATCAGAGCTTAGATTTTCCAAGGTGGCGGTTTCATCCTTAACCAACAAACGCCCGTTTACGTTCTTTAGGTTCAAGTTGTCGTATACGACCGAATTGGCCGAGGCATCAATCGTCGCATCTAAAAAACTAGGTATTTTAACACGTTCTGTAGTTTGGGTAGGCGCATCCTCTTCTGGTGTCTCCACGCCCACTGCTTTTTCCACCATAAAATCGTTCACCGCAAAGGTGTTGGACTGCAGCTTAAATCGGCCTTCCAGATTTTCATCATTAAAGGCATAACCCAAGAGATTGGTCAATGTACCTGTGGCCACAAAATCGGTCTGGCCGGTCTTACCACTGAATTTATCCAAAGAAACCGTCGTCGGATTAAAAGTCAAGGCCGCTTCTTTAATATCAACCGGGTTTTTCAATTCATCCGATTCGTAATGGAAACCTGTTAAACTGGCTTTGCCACTGGTTTTGGTGTTTTGGTACTGGTGGTTTTCCAGTGAAGCCATATCAAAAGCTGTGGTCACATCGGCAGTCAGCAATCCTGTAAGTCCGTAATCGACGGGCATCGGATAGGCTTTAGAAATATTGGACAAATTTATCTTTCCGTCGGCATGCATGTTCACCTTGGTGTTGCCCAACAACTCCCGAATCTTAGCATTTAGATTGAATTTGTCCTCGTCAATCTGAAAACTCAGACGGTTGATATTCACATAGGTGTCTTCGGTGATGCCCGTTTCATTATTGATTTGGGTATTGATAAACACATTGCGCACCGCCTTAGGTAAATCGGCATATTTAAAAGAAGCGTTGTCTGAATTGATGTTGAGGGCAAAGGTGGGGATATGGTCGTCATCCACAATTCCCTTAAACTGCCCATCCACCTCAAAATTACCAGTAGTGGTCACCCCATCAAGATTACTGGCATAGGCTTCAGGAATCACGGCCAAAAAGTTTTTAAAGTCCGAAGAAGGGGTTTTAAACGAAATGTCAACTTCTTGGTTCTCCTCATTGACTTTAACAAAACCGTCAAACACCAAGGGTAGTTGGTTGACCAAGGCCTTATTTTCTAAAAAGGAGTACTCGTTTTCGCTTAAATCAATCCCAATTAAGGCATCCAAAGCCACCTTGTTTTTATTCAGGTATATCGTACTATCCATTTCAAAAGACACCAGGGCATCCGTTTTGGTTTGTAATTGTGAATTCTCCAACGATAAATCCCCGGAACCCGAATGGTTCATTTCAGAAATGACCAAGTGTATGCCTGTGGCAAAATCGTCATAGATGACCGATGCGTTGGTCAGGGCATATTCCTGCAAATCCAACATAAAATTTGTTGTTTCTTCTTCTGCAGCTGTTGCGGCCGATTCCTCCTCCAAGGCAATATCGTAGTTGGCGTTCTCCTCGGCATCCACTTTAATATGGAGCTTGGCCTTATCCAATACCAATTTTTTGATGCCAATGGGTTCATCTGCTGATTTAAAAAGTTCTTTGATGGACATATCCAATTCAATATCGCCAGCAGAAAAAAGGGTATCGCCTTCAAAAGGAGCCTTATTTACCAACGAGACCCCTTTTAAATCCACATAAGCATCCGGAAAACTTTTAATCAGGCTCAGATTGGCCTCCTCAAAGTCGAGGGTCGCATTCATACTTTGGTTTGCCTTGTTCTTAATGATATCTGCAATTTTGCTCTCGAGAAAAAAAGGGAGGGCAAGCATTAGGACGATAATTAACAATAGAGTTACTCCTAAGATTCGTAGGATTTTCTTCTTCATGGGAAGCTCGTTTTTTCAATAAGGGAACGGACTTAATCCAAAGTTATTTCCTGCCCTATCTTGAGTTTAAACCGTTTACGCAATAGATATACGAAAAGATAGAGCAAAGGGGTGTCGAGAAATGCTATAAAAATCTTAAAAAGAAAACCGCTGATGACGAGGCCATAAAATTTATCCCATGGTAATACCCCAAAAATGCAGAGCAAGCCCACCACGGTTACCGTATCAACCAACTGCGATGAAAAGGTTGAAAAGTTGTTTCGCAGCCAAAGCATTTTACCCTTGGTTATCCGTTTCCAAAAATGATAAATTGAAATATCGATGTATTGTGCAAATAGATAAGCCAACATTGAGGCCAAAACACCTAAGGGAGAAAGTCCAAAAACTTGGGTAAATGTCTCATCACCAATGGGAGAACCTTCTATTGCTGGAGCTGCATTGGCCAAAAAGATAATGCCCATAGAAAAAACCGAGGCAAAAATTCCAGCGGTTACTACTTGATTCGCTTTCTTTTTTCCAAAAATCTCAGAGATTAAATCGGTAATTAGAAAAGTTATGGGATAAGGTAATATCCCAACGGAAATCTCAAATAAAGGTGCGCCAAAAACTGTAATATCCCCGAAGGGTTTCCAGAAAAAAAACTTCTGAAAAATGAGGTTTGACACCACCAACGAGGTAATGAACAAAGCCCCTAAATACAGATAGATGCGGAAGGCCGCTTTATTATCCTTCGAGGTCATCAACTTATTGGATGTTCAAATTGAAGGGCATTCGGGCTTGTATCCCTTTCTGTTCGGTCATTTGTTTCAAGCGCTTCAATTGTTGAAAGGTTTCGTCACCCAACTCTTCCCTTATGAATGACGCCCCTATTTTTGCCTTTGCAGAACTAAAGTCTTCCATTAGTCGCTCAAAGTCAGACTTATATCTTGGATACTTTCGAATGCCGTGACTTTCCAACCCTGCTATTTCTGCTGCTGCTGCTATGGCATCATCCAAATTGCCCAGGGCATCTACCAAACCCAATTCTACGGCATCTGCCCCACTCCAAACGCGACCTTGGGCCACTTCGTTTACCTCATCCTTCGACATATTGCGACCATCAGCGACTCTTTCCAAAAACGTATCATAGGTCATTTGCACACCTTCTTGCAACTGCTTTCTAAAACCTTCTTTCATTGGTTCAAAAAACGAATAATCCACTGAATTGGAATTGGTGCCCACTTGTTCTGCATTTATACCGATTTCTTCACTCAATTCGTGAATATTGGGAATAGTACCAAACACCCCTATCGAACCTGTAATCGTGGTAGGTTCTGCGAAAATCTTATCTGCACCTACGGCCAAATAGTACCCCCCTGAAGCGGCAACATTACCAAAAGAAACTACCACTGGCTTGACCGCTTTGGTAAGTGCCACCTCACGCCAAATAATATCAGAAACCAGACTACTTCCTCCTGGAGAATTTACCCGAAGTACCACCGCCTTAATGTTTTCATTGTCCCTAACCTTTCTAAGGGCCCGGGTCAATGTACCTTGGCCAATTACATCACGACTACCCTCACCATACAAAATTTCACCCTGAGCGTACACTATAGCAATCTTGTTGCTTCCAGAAGGCACATTCTTATTCTTTGCTACTGTGGCATAATCAGAAATTGAAATCACGTTGAAGTCACTTTCATCACTTACCCCTAAAGCCTCCATCCATTCCTCATGATATTCATCTTGATAACGAGCACCGTCAAGCAAACCTGAAGTCACTGCCATCTCAGGTGTTCTAGCTCCGAGTGTATCGGCAATTTTATTCAAATCATCCACCGATATTTTTCTAGCGGTAGAAATATCAGCGAGCATCTGGGACCAAACTGATGATAGTAGTTCCTTTATTTGGGTACGGTTTTCTTCACTCATGGTATCTGAGAGAAAAGGCTCCACTGCACTTTTGTATTTTCCGTGTCTAATGACCTCCATTTTTATACCCGACTTCTCCTGTAGTTCTTTATAATAAAGTACTTCAGACGATAGGCCTTTAAAGTCCATCAACCCTTGGGGGTTAATGAAAACCTTGTCAGCTACACTCGCTAAATAATAGTCTTTTTGAGAGAAGTAATCAGAAAGTGCATAGACTTTCTTACCTGATTCCTTAAAATCCTCTATAGCACTTCGAATCTCTTGGGTCTGTGCCAATCCGGCCAAAAGAAAACTGTTTTTGATACTAATGCCTTGAATTCTATTATCAGTTTTCGCTACCCTAATGGCATGTAATAGCTCATCTAATCCTTGGCCTTCTTCAAAAAGTCCTGCAAAAGGGTCATTATCATCCTTACCATAATAGTCATAGATAGGTTCGTTCAAAGAAATTTTCAATATTGAATTTTCTTTTACGGTTACCCCCTCACCTGAACTTCCAATCACAGCGGCGAATAGAAAAAAGAGGACGAAAAGAATACCAAATGCAATGAGACAACCTATTATTGAGGCCAAAAGATTGCGAAGAAATTTCATGTAATAAAGGATTTATTTGAAGCGGCAAAGATACGCATTGTACCTTTGTTTTTCTTACTTTGCCATAGTCATATGGGTAACAGCAATAAGGTATATCTATCGCTAGGAAGCAATCTTGGCAAGCGACATTCGCAACTTCAGCAATGCATTTTCAATTTAAATGAAAACCTCGGAAGGGTGACTGCAGTATCAGCCATTTATGAGAATGCGGCAGTTGACTTTAAAGGTGGTGATTTTTTAAATGCATGTGTTTTGCTGGAGACCTCAGCAACGGCTCGTGAAGTTCTACATAAGGTTCTGGAACTGGAAAATCGAATGGGTCGCATTCGTAGAGAAGATGGCACCTACGCTTCAAGGACCTTGGATGTTGATATCATCTATTTTAATCAAGAAGTTATTTCAGAAGCTAACCTTAGCGTTCCTCATCCCAAAATGCAGCATCGAAATTTTGTACTGAAACCTTTGGCTGATATCGCCCCACAGCTGTATCATCCCATCTTAAAGAAAGACACCAGAAACCTTTTACAAGAATCAAACGACACCCACCCTTTACATAAAACCGGTTTAAAGCTCTTTTTAAATAGGGCCGAACTTTTTTCACAGCTTCAATTTCTTGCTGTTGAAGGTAACATCGGGGCCGGCAAATCGACCCTGGCAAAAAAAATAGCCCAAGATTTCAACGCCAAGTTGGTTTTGGAGCGATTTGCCGACAACCCTTTCCTGCCTAAATTTTATGAAGACCAAAGTAGATATGCTTTTCCTTTGGAAATGTCATTCTTGGCGGACAGGTATCAGCAGTTCATGGACGACACCTCTCAATTTGACCTGTTCAAAACCTTTATGGTTGGCGATTACGACATTTTCAAATCATTGATTTTTGCCCAGATCACGCTTCAAAAAGAGGAGTTTGAACTCTATAGAAAAGTGTTCAACTTCATGTACAAAGAGGTAAGAAAACCTGATATTTATGTGTACCTCTACCAAAATACGGAGCGTTTGCTTCAAAACATCAAATCAAGGGGAAGGGCATATGAACAGCAAATTGAATCTGAATATCTAGAAAAAATTCATCGTGGCTATCTTGATTTCATTAGAAGTCACCCTAACCAAGAGACGTTGATCA
>CAYNUM010000111.1:5695-7009 GCA_964400025.1 uncultured Croceivirga sp. | reverse complement strand
AATTGAAAACACCGGTTTTTTCCATAAATCTTGCCTCAAAAATGCTCGCAGATAAAGTGGATACCTCTGGCACCAAATTTCTTGATATTATTCGGCAGCAATCAAATCGCTTGTCCAACCATATTGAAAAGGTGTTGGAATTGGCCAGTTTGGAACAGAAAAAATCGATTATGAGCTTGAAGGTCATCGATTTTCACCCAATTTTGGAACAATTGTGTCTTGATTTTGATACGCTGACCGTATTAGAAAAAATTGACTTCAGTTACAGTTTAGAAGTGGGTGAGTATTCAATCAAGGGAGAACCCTTTCATTTGCGAAACATGGTTTCCAATTTGTTGGATAACGCCAAAAAATATGCAAATGACCCAAAGATTGAACTATCCTCATGGAAGGAGAATGGCCATTTAAATATTCAGGTTAAGGATAATGGAATTGGAATACCAAAAAAAGAACAAAAAAGGGTATTCGAAAAGTATTATAGAGCAAACAAGAGTGACACACACAATGTAAAAGGATTTGGTTTGGGACTGAATTATGTGCAAACCATTTTAAAAAAGCACAAGGGAAAGATAAGTATGGATAGTATACCAGGTGAGGGTACCACCGTGACCATAAAAATACCTTTACATGGAGCATAAGAACAAACGATTGTTATTGGTCGAAGATGAAGAGTCGTTGGGATATTTATTGTCCGAGTACTTAGGTATGAAAGGTTTCAAGGTCACTTGGGCAAAAGATGGTGAAGAAGCTTTGAACCATATTGCAAAAAGTGTATTTGATATGGCCATATTGGATGTAATGATGCCCAAAATGGATGGTTTTGCCCTCGCAGAGCGAATCAGGATTGCCTACTCAGATTTGCCCTTTTTATTTCTTACGGCAAGGTCAATGAAGGTCGATGTGCTTAAAGGTTTTTCATTGGGTGCCATCGATTACTTAAAAAAACCAATTGATGAAGAAGAATTGGTAGTCAGAATCAATGCCATTTTATCAAGGCTTGGCCCAAAAGAGATTGAAACCGGTGAAGAAATTTTAGGGATAGGCAATTATACCTTGGACACAAGGAATCAAAAACTAAGTTTTGAGGGTGACTTTATAACGATGACCACTCGAGAAACAGAGTTGCTGAAAATATTGGCCAACCACAAGAATAGCTTATGTACCCATAAGGATATCCTTTTAAAACTTTGGGGTGACAACGATTATTTCAATCGCAAAAGCTTAAATGTATTTATCACACGTTTACGAAATTATTTGAAGGAAGATCCACAGGTAAAAATTGAGAATGTACATGGTAAAGGGTTCATACTAAGG
>CAYNUM010000111.1:0-5675 GCA_964400025.1 uncultured Croceivirga sp. | reverse complement strand
ACTAAGGGTAAAATCGTGACTATTTTTTAATTTTATAACATGGAGACATACGCGACCGCGCTTTTATATGCCATTCCATTTTTTGTCAGTCTAGTACTTCTGGAGATCCTGTACGGGTATTTTGTTAAGGATCAAAAACATAATGTGATGGATACGGTCAGCAGCCTTAGCTCAGGCCTGACTAATATTGTGAAAGACTCTTTAGGCCTGGTACTGGTACTGGTGAGTTATCCCTTTCTATTGGAACATTTGGCCCTGTTTGAAATAGAATCTTCATTGCTGGTTTGGATTTTGGCTTTCATCTGTATTGACTTTGCGGGTTATTGGAACCATAGGTTAAGTCACCACATCAATATTTTTTGGAACCAACATGTTATTCATCACAGTAGTGAGGAATTTAATTTGGCCTGTGCCCTACGTCAGTCCATATCCAACATATTTGGCTATTTCGCGATTTTAATGATTCCTGCTGCTGTACTGGGCGTACCCAATGAAATTATTGCCATTTTGGCACCAATACATTTGTTTGCCCAGTTCTGGTACCATACCCAACATATTGGCAAGTTAGGTGTCTTGGAATATATCATCGTTACACCTTCACAACATAGGGTACACCATGCCATCAACCCAGAATATATCGATAAAAACCTTGGTCAAATATTTTGTATTTGGGATCGCATGTTTGGAACGTTTCAAGAAGAGCTCGATGAGGTTCCACCGAAGTATGGGGTATTGAAACCAGCAGAGACTTGGAACCCCGTTATTATAAATTTTCAGCATGTATGGCGGTTGTGTTTGGACGCGTGGCGTACTGAAAATTTATGGGACAAGTTGCGCATTTGGTTTATGCCAACCGGTTGGCGACCCTCAGATGTGATTGAAAAATACCCCATTTCTAAAATTGAGGATGTCTATCATTTTAAAAAGTACCAACCCGAAGCTTCGAATACATTGAAGGGATATTCCATATTTCAATTGCTGGCGAGTACCGCTTTGATGTTGTTTATGTTCTACAACTACTCCGAAATAGGTATTAATAACTTGCTTGTTTTTGGAGCTTTTGTTTTCGTGGGCATTTTTGGTTATACCACACTTATGGATAGACAAGCCTATGCTTTTTGGATTGAACTGCTTCGAGGCGTGTTAGGACTTGGGGTGATTTTCTTAACGGGAGATTGGTTCGGAATCGCAAGTTATTTGTCGTCGGGAAGTATATTGGTAGGTCTTTATTTCGTCGTTACCATCATAGGGGGCTATTACTTCACCTTTTTAGAAAAGAATATTCAAAACGAAACTAGCTTTAGTTAGCGCCATTTTTAATTTCTTCATTAACAATACGGATATAGTTTTCCATTGCCTCTTCAACACTGATGTTTTGGGCTTGAAACAAAGCATTGGCCTTAAAGGCGTTGATTAGTGGTGTTTTGCTACCAGGATGGGTGAAGTTCTTATTGGCAATTTTGAAATACGCATACAACTTTAATAGCGTATCAGCTGGTATCGGATGGGTATATTGATTAATATAATCCACCGCCGCTCTGAATCTGTTTTGTAAGTTTTCATCAATCATCTTTGTCTGGCAACATGGCAATACATGTTTTGGCACCAATTACTTTTTGATCCAACTCAACACAAATCTTACAGTCAAGGGGCAGTAATAGGTCTACCCTTGAACCAAATTTGATGAAACCGGCATCTTGGCCTTGAACCACCTGTTCACCTTCCTCGGCATAGTTGACGATTCTTCTTGCTAGAGCCCCTGCGATTTGACGATAAAGGATTTCACCAAACTTCGGCGTATGTATGACCACTGTGGTCCTTTCGTTATCAGTACTTGATTTGGGGTGCCAGGCTACCAAATACTTTCCAGGATGATATTTGGAATAGGTAATTGTTCCGCTTGAGGCGTAACGGGTTACATGAACGTTCAATGGAGACATAAAAATGGAAACCTGTCTTCTTTTACCTTTAAAGTATTCAGGCTCTTCTACCTCTTCGATTACCACTACCTTGCCATCAACAGGAGCTAGAATCTCGTCGAAATTTGGTGTAACCAGTCTTTTAGGGTTTCTAAAAAATTGGAGTATCAGTACCAATATTACCAGTGCGGCTACCTGCACTAATAGCTTTACCCAAGTCAAGGAAATAAAATATTCGGAAAGAAGAAGGGCGGCCACTACAGCAAAGAACGTAGTGAGAATTATGGTTTTTCCTTCTTTATGAAACATAGTTGAATAGAATTAATGTTAGATATGCAAATGGAGCCGCAAAGACCAGGCTATCCAAACGATCCCAAATGCCCCCATGCCCGGGCAAAATAGCTCCGCTATCTTTTACACCTGCTACACGTTTAAATTTTGACTGTAGCAAATCGCCTAAGTTTCCTGCAATCACAATGACAACGGCCATAATTATCCACTGTTCCATGGTGATTATAGACTCATAATTAGACATCATGTAAGCAGCTACCAAAGCAAAAATAAGACCTCCTAGAGAACCTTCAATTGTTTTTTTAGGAGAAACCCTTTCAAAAAGTTTATGTCGGCCGATTGTTTTTCCAACCAAATAGGCAAAGGAGTCATTCACCCAAATTACCATAAAGACCCCCATAATAAGCAACTTGGCAAAAGATTCGCTGTTGTAGGGAATCATTGTTAGAAAAATACAGCCACCTCCAATGTAAAAAATAGCCACTAGATATTTTTGCAGATTGTTCAGTTCAGTTTCCTTTTTTGAAAAAAGATATACCAGTAAAGCAAGGTCGACAGTTAAGGTGACAACAAGCAAAGTTTTGACAATCGATAGATCATGAATCAAATAAATAAATGCCCACCAAAGTGCTAGATAACCTACAAAGACATAATATCCCTTAATTTGAACGAGTTTCTTGAATTCATACAGGCAGGCAAGGCCAAAGGCCATAAAAAGAAAGTCAAAAGCATCTGAACTCAAAAAAACACATGAGAGCAGCAGAAATACATAAACGATTCCAGTGATAGACCTACGAAGAAGTTCCCTCATAAATTAGTAATCTTCCAGGAGCAAAAGATAGACATTTTTAGAAGTACTACCGTAAGAAAGAAAGTCGTTCTTGTTTTCTGGAGTTGGAAGGAAGTGTTTTAAAGTGGTGATGTTGTCAGGAATTTTCTTCGGATACTTGTTCTTGATTACCTTAAGTGCCTCACTTATAGAATCTACCAATTGACTGGTAGTTGCGAAAACAATTAAATTACTCGGAAGCTCGTTTAACTTCTTTTCCTTGATTTGATGCGAACACACTAATATGGAACCATTGTGGGCAATCAAGTGTTCACAGGTGGTAAAAAAGATGTCACTTTCATTTCTATTGCTGGTAAAGGAAAGCTTCTCCGCTGCAAAACGTTCATTTATTCTTTTATCTAATGAATAAAAGAAATGGCTTTGCCAGTCGTTTTCAGAAACGATGTTCGAAAGGGCCGTTTGAACCTCTGAAAAGTCTTCGCAGTAAATGAATTTACCACCGTTCTTCTTAAAATAGATGGTAAATTTTTCGTCAATGGGAATTTTTAAATCCGGCATATGCTCCCCTCTAGTCTCCAGAGTTTCTTTGGAAACTTTCTTTCCTCCTCCAAAAAGTTTGTCAAACAAACTCATACCTTAAGTAGGGTCACTAACATAGCAAGCGTAGGATTCGAATTATTTTGCCTCCTCCTGAACCTCTTGTTTTGAATCGCTTTCAGATTCTTCTGGTTCTTCTGCTTTCTTAAAAGGGCGTTCGCCAAATATTTTCTCTAAATCATCCTTGAAAATCACCTCTTTTTCCAACAGTCTATCGGCTAATTGGGTGAGTTTATCTTTGTTCTTTTCAAGAATTGAAATGGCCCTTTTGTATTGTTCTTCAATGATTTTCGAAATTTCCTCATCAATTTTTTGGGCCGTCTCTTCACTATACGGTTTTGAAAAGCCGTATTCGTTCTGTCCTGAAGAATCGTAATAGGTGATATTACCCAACTCATCGTTAAGACCGTAAATGGTCACCATGGCTCTGGCCTGTTTGGTAACCTTTTCCAAATCACTAAGAGCACCAGTGGATATTTTATTAAAGATGACTTTTTCGGCAGCACGACCACCCATTGTGGCACACATTTCATCCAGCATTTGTTCTGGCCTCACAATTAATCGTTCTTCTGGCAGGTACCAGGCAGCGCCCAAAGATTGGCCGCGTGGAACAATAGTAACTTTAACCAATGGAGCCGCATGTTCAACCATCCAGCTTACTGTGGCATGCCCAGCTTCATGAAAAGCAATTGTTTTCTTTTCTTCTGGAGTGATAATTTTATTCTTCTTTTCAAGTCCACCTACAATTCGGTCAACGGCATCAAGAAAATCCTGTTTTGTAACCGCTTTTTTCTCGTTTCTTGCCGCAATCAAGGCTGCTTCATTACAAACATTGGCAATGTCCGCTCCAGAAAAACCAGGTGTTTGTCTGGCTAAGAAATCCAAATCAAGTGTTTCGGCAGTTTTAATAGGTCTAAGGTGCACCTCAAAAATCTCTTTTCTTTCTCTAATATCCGGTAGGTCAACATAAATCTGCCTATCAAACCGGCCTGCACGCATCAAAGCTTTATCAAGAACATCAGCCCTGTTTGTAGCGGCCAGTACAATTACATTGGTATTGGTACCAAAACCATCCATTTCAGTCAACAGCTGGTTCAACGTATTTTCACGTTCATCATTCGACCCCGTGAAGTTGTTTTTACCCCTTGCACGACCAATGGCGTCAATCTCATCTATGAATATAATTGCAGGTGATTTGTCTTTCGCTTGTTTGAATAGATCACGTACCCTCGATGCACCTACACCAACGAACATTTCAACAAAATCAGAACCCGAAAGAGAGAAAAATGGAACTTTTGCCTCTCCGGCAACGGCTTTTGCCAATAATGTTTTACCAGTTCCTGGAGGGCCCACCAATAGAGCACCTTTGGGTATTTTTCCTCCCAACGAGGTGTACTTATCTGGGTTTCTCAAGAACTCAACGATTTCCTGAACTTCCTCTTTGGCGCCTTCGAGACCGGCAACATCTTTGAAAGAAGTTCTGGTATCGGTCTTTTCATCAAAGAGCTTGGCTTTTGACTTTCCGATATTGAATATCTGCCCCCCGGCACCACCCCCGGCACCACCAGACATTCTTCGCATCAAGTAGATCCAGATACCTATAATCAAAACAAAAGGCAATAGCGATAAAAGTAAATCACCCAAAACGTTTGATTCTGTATCAAACTCGACTATGGTATCAAGATTATTTTCTTTTTTGATTTCATTGATTTCATTTTGAAAAATCTGCATGTCACCATAATTCAGAACATACTGAGGCACGAGACCTGAGGTAGGTAACATGGGCTTATCAGCAACCCCTCTATGAACATCCTTGTTCAAAGCCTCATCTGTAAGATAAATTTTGGCTTTTCTGGTGTTGGTGATAATTACGATTTTATCAATGTCTCCATTCCGTAGAAATTCTTGCATTTCAGAGGTAGTGGTTTTTTCCGTGTTGGAAAAAGTTGCACTGCCAAAAAACTGGAAACCTAAAATGAGCGCAATGATTACGCCATAAATCCACCAAGAACTAAACCTTGGTTTTTTGGGGGTATTTGAATTTTCTTTTGCCATTTTCTTAATTGTAGCTGCTCTCT
>CAYNUM010000110.1:0-7040 GCA_964400025.1 uncultured Croceivirga sp. | reverse complement strand
GACCCTCCGCTTCATATTTTGCAGAAGGATTATTGATTAATTCAATTGTCGCTATTCCATCAATGGGCAATGCCCGAAACTCATCCATTGAAATTCTTTGATTGCCCAAATACAGTAAGGGTGTGCCTTTGCCAAGTATTGAAATGCTCTCCCTGTCCGAACTAATCTGAACCCTGGGGAGCCTAGACATTAAGTCAACAGGATCCGGTATGGAAGAAAAATAGGGGTTTTGCACATCAACTTTTAAATTCCCATTTTCATAGCTTATGGGATTTTTTGCGGCAACGACCTCGACCTCCTCCAATGCGGTTGTTCGCTCTTTCAGCGTTATATCAAAAGTTTTATTTGCATTCACTTGAATCTCTTCAGAATACGCTTCAAAACCCAATGCCGATATCTTGAGGATATAATTCCCTTTGGCAACATTATCAAGGATAAAAGAACCCTCTAAAATGGTTCCATAGTATCCAATGGTTTCAGAATCAGGTAAAAGTAATAGCACGTCACCAATAGTAATCAAGCTTTGGTCTTCTTGATTTACCGTTCCAGAAATTCTGAACGTCTCTTGTCCCGACACATTAAAAAATCCGAATGACGTAAAAATCAGAAATAGTCTCCAAGGTTTCATACCGATCGTCTAAAATCAAACTCTATTGATATAGCACATACCTTGGAGGCAGATATCCATTCATCCGAAGGCCGACAATCATTTGTGAGCGATGGTGGGTTATGTGGTCAGCCAGCAAAAGAAATATTTGCCTTTTGGACCTGTTCAGTCCGAAGTAGTCCAGCGAATCATTCAATTCATTAGTATTGAACCCCTTTATTAACTCAATTGCTTCATCGAAAGTCTTTTCAATAGTAGCGATCATTTCAATTTTCGATTTGTTGGCCACCTTATATATGGTATCCGTATTCCAGTCCCTGGATTCTCGTCCCCCAAGCAATGATTGGCTATGCCAATCTACAGCATATCCAATATGCATCAGGGTTTCTGCAAAAGTCAATGACTCGGGAGAAACTTTATGGGAATAACCCTCTTCAGGCATTGTCTCTGCGACAAGAATTAAATATTTACGGGAATTTTCCAGTCGTTCCAAATAGTCATGGACAAAACTGCTTTCTTGGGCAGTTATGATCAAAAAAGGGGAAGTAAGAAATAGTAATCCGAAAAGAAGTCGAAGTTTATTCATTTCAAAATATTTTGAAACAAATTAATTTCGAAAACTGATTTTAAATGAAGTTAAAGGGTCTGAATTAGGTGCTAGTACCCGTACTTTTTTGAAAAAGTTCCTGGCGATTGGCCACATTGAGTTTGCCGTAAAGATTGGTAATATGTGTCTTTACCGTACTTAAACTAATAAAGAGTTCATTTGCAATTTCTTTATTCGACCTGCCTTGTAAAATCAAATCACGAACGGTCACCTCTTGTCTGCTCAATTCAGGTGTGGGGGATTTTCGAGCGCTTTTTCTAAAATGAAAAACAGCGAAGCCCAAACAGATACATAATACCACCAACCCGATATTGAACCACCTACTCTGACCCAATTGATTTTCAAGTAAACCTTGGTTCCAATAGGCCATTTTTTCTTCCAGAAACAAATACTCCGATTGCGGGATACCACTTTCCCGTAATTCACCGAGTAGCGAAACGTAATAATCCGGATTTTCTTTAATGTCTTTATGAAGCAATTTCTTTTGGTTAAGAAGTTTTACCCCCATCAGCTTAACGCCCAAAATCTGAATGGAATCGCGAACATAGCCCCGCAGTTGTTGTTCTTTAACCAGATTACCCGTTTGGGTATCGACCAATCGCTGTTCAAAGCTTTTGAATTTCTTCCATTCGGTCAGCGATAATTCTTTATACGTGTCTTCTGAGAGTTCGGAAATCAAAGAAATCGAGTCACTTTTTTGCCCATACATAGAAGAAAAAACCAACAGAAGGAAAAAATATAAAGTAACTGGTTTCATAGGAAGTATTTTGAATTAAACTACTATAAAATCTTTTATTGCTTTAATTAAATAGGTCAAAACCTCAAGGCCAAGCCAAATCCGTTTCTGTTGCCTATGGGCAAAAGCTGGTAGGTCGTTTTGCGGTTATCAAACTGTTTATTGTACGTTAATATCGCTTTGGCCGCATTCTTGCTTGCACCATCTGCAAAGATTAATGACGCTATAAAACCACCCAATCCCAAAACCAATGGAGCTGCAATATCACTATCATCTTGATTTGATTCTGAAGCTAGCCAGACAAGACCCCCTAAACCAACTACGTAAGTGCCGTAGAACAGGGCTTCGTTGGTAGTGCTCTTTTTTAAATAAATGGCCGAATCTTCGTAACCCATTAGCTTCTCTTTAAATTCTTTTTTTGTAATCCGGTTGTCATCTTCATAGAACTCCACATTGAAAAGTCTAGAATAGGCCGATAATTCCTGGGCCGAAAGGCCTTGAAACGCTAATGCGAAAAGTAAAAGGGTCGATAAAAGGGTTTTGTTAGGCATCTTGATTTTTATTTTAAAGGTAAAATGAAAAAGTCAAATTCTTTTCTTGTCTACCCAAAAAGCGAGTACAGCTAACAAGAAATACGTCACCAAGGCTGAAATGGTAAGTCCAACAATATCGTGGTTTGGGGGTAAAATATAGTAGTTCAAATAATTTATGAGCACTAGAAATACTGCAAAACCTATGGCTGCATATTTTCCAAACGTATTTTTAGCAGTCGTTTGTTTCAAATAATACCATACACCCAAAAAAATCACCAAAGTTTCTAGGCCGACGGTAGCTGCCTTATTGTGCCAAAGACCAAAGCCAAATTTGGGTTCGCCGTAAAGTAGTGGTAAATCTCGGGTATGTACCAATAAATCGGCAATCCAATGCGAGAATACCCCTAAACCTAAAATTAGGGCAATCGCCTTACCGTTCGACTTAGTACGACGGGAGAATAAAAAATAGAGCCCCCCAAAAACAACGGACCATAGTACGCCCGCCACCAAACTATGGCTATAGGGAAAATGCATCTTAAAGTCATTGGTTTCGGTAAAACCGGGCACAAACTCCAAGGTTTCCAATCCCCAAAGTGCAAATGGAAAAAATAGTATGTCGATGAATTGAGTCGCAATAAACAACCAGCCCAAGGAGGCATCTTTCTCTTTGCCCTTTAGGGCAAAAGCTGCTGCATAGTGACCTATAAACATTGAAGTGCGTTTGTCAGGATAAAAATTACAATATTTTTCTAAGCCGAACGCGATTCAAATTCTGGACAGTCCAAACGTATTTCAGTATTCTCTAGGCGTTTTTCCAATAAGTTACAATAAGGCTGTTGACCATTTTTCTCATAAAAACGGCAGCCGTAACAAATGCGTTGCACCGAGAGCACACCAACCTTATTCAAACGAAAGAGTATTTGAGAAAGGGTTTTGAAAAAATTGGCTTTATCTACTTCAGTAAGATTTTCAACTGCCCATGTAACTTCTTGCGCAAAGTTTTCAGTTTGATCTACAACATCCTTTCCACTGCTCGACAATTGAATTGCATAACTGCGGCTGTCTGTGGAAGAATATACCTTTTCAATCAACTCTTTTTTGAACAAAACCTTTACAGCGTCACTTATCGTAGGCTTGGTGACATTAAATTCTTGTGCGAGGAGGCTAACGTTGTTCAAATCCGATTCATGGTAGGCACAGAAAATAAGTAATTGAATTTGTATTGGACTGAGACCGAGTTCTTTGGCTTTGTCCCATAGAAGCACTTTAAAAGCTTGGGAAATTCGCTCTAACCCTGCTACTATTTTACTCGACACATCGAGTTCTTGGTCTTCCGGATTGAATACTACTTTTTTTATGACTTATAATTTTAGTTGACTAAGACAATCTATGCACTAATATGACATTACTTATCGGAATACTGTAACAGCCTAAAACGACTAACAATTAATGGTCATATAAGAAACTTTGCCCCGTATTATACGGGACAAAGTTAGCTATCCTAATCAACTTGGCAGTTTTCCATTTCGATAATGTAATATCCGTCAGTCTCAATAGCGGACCTTACTAGTGGCGGTACAGATTGCATATGGCAAAAGGTACATTCATTTACGGACAATTGTCCGGTTCGAAAGGGTTTACCCTTAAGGTATTGCTTACCGAAACCAAATATGGTGTCAGTATCGGTAAGTGTACTCGGCACCAAAATATCAAAATGCATAATTCTACCATCTGAACGCGCGACGTAGGTATCCCAAACTGAAACTTGCATACCCCTTATTTTACGGTATAGGGTAAAGACAGATTTC
Organism: uncultured Croceivirga sp.; assembly: GCA_964400025.1. Classification (GTDB taxonomy): domain Bacteria; phylum Bacteroidota; class Bacteroidia; order Flavobacteriales; family Flavobacteriaceae; genus Croceivirga. The sequence goes on along the minus strand of CAYNUM010000110.1, from coordinate 2,749 downwards.
CACTGGCCACGCTAAAAACCTCATAGACCCCCAACATGGGTTTGTTTTCCTCCGAGGTATTGACACTCATAAAGGCCGTTACCCCATCGTAATTGAACTGCGTTTTGTTATTAATGCGATAGGCGGGTACAACCACTTTTATTACATTACCAAGGGTCTTCACAGGATAACCGGGAGAATCCATATACATTGGCATACCCGGATTTGTAGGTGGAAGCACTACGGTATCATCTGCTTTTTTAAATTGTTTAACTGAAAGGCCACCAGGTACTCGATTATCATTGGTAAGTATAACCCAATGAGGATGCCATACCACACCATCATTATCGAAAATAGCATCATTATTTTCGTCCCATAGCGGGGTATCATCAAAATCAGGATGTGATGTCAATGCCAAAGCTACGATACCCTCAGTCTCGTTAAAACCAACATCAGTAGAGTTCAGATTCGTTGGAAAAACATAGCCCAAAACAGGAGCGCCGTCTAATTGACCATTGGCCTGAGGCACTGTCTTGCCAGCATTGCCTTCAACTACAATCTGCCATATGGTGACCCCAAGTTCAGCATTACGGGTAATCTCGGCTTTACTGATATTAAAATCAGCATTGTTGTAAGGGCTTTTTTGAGCACAAGAGCCCATAATAGTACCTACTAAAATTAAGCTTGAAAAAATTGTTTGAGTTTTCATAGTATTTATTATATTTAATAAGGATTCCTAACTTTATAAAATAAAAAAACGATTTATCTATAGTTGTCCGCTAAACCACAATTGTTGTTTCAGTCACTTTCAGAATCACCCGAAGTTCATTAATAAAAGTTTCAAAGCAAGAAGAATATCGAAATTTCATTTTTACTATTTTGATTCAAATATAACACAAATATAGTAAGGATTCCTTACTATGCAAAATTTTATCCCACACAATCAAATTCAACCTAATAATACGGTACTCAGCCATTACCGGTTTAGTTATTATCTCGTATTACTCTCGTGAAGAATCTTTCAAGGTTGTACCTTATGGCATTCTCAAGATCATATACCAAATAAAAAATCCCCTAGTACAAATTGCAAACGGGGATTCTAAATATATTTTAAATTGAAATTGCTTTATTTTTCAGCAATCTGTTTATCATTGGTTTCAAGAACCAATTCTTCAACAGTAGAGTTGTCTACATCAGGCGTATTGTCAGATTCACTTACTTTAAGCAAAATGATTGATACAACTAAAAGAAAGAAAAGAAGTAGACTTTTTTTCATTGGTTATTTGTCTATTATAAAAGTAGTACGGAGTCGACCTATGACAATATTTTTCCCATGAATGGTTCGATATACCAGTTAAATTGCAAATTTTAACAACTAAAACCACAAAAATAAAGCAAGTTCATTTACTGAAATTATTGCGTCAATCGCCTTATCTAAATCATCTTGAACCTTTGATTGTGTGCAGTTTATAAAAATGGAAAACACAATATCCTCATCAGGATACACAAAAAAATTGGTGTAAGCACCTACACTGTTGCCGACACGACCGACAAAATTTCTGCCATATGCCTCTTGACTCACTTGAAAGCCCAAGCCGTAGTATGTTGATCTGTCTTTTATCACCTGAGCATTGAACAGTTCATCGTAGGTGGTCTTTTTTAATAACCGGCGGTCTAAAATAGCTTGTCCCATTTTTGCAATATCACCGCTTGTTGAAAGATATCCACCACCCGCCAATTTGTAGAGATTATTAACTGCTATTGCTTTTTTGAACCCCATGGCTGTTTTTGTGTAGAACTCTGTAACGCCATGTGCATCACTACCATTTGGAATCGAGGTATTCTTCATGCCCAGAGGCAACAATACGTTTTCCCTAACATAATCTTCAAAGCTACGTCCAACCGCATTCTGCATCGCCAGAGATAACAGTACAAAATCGAAACTGTTGTACAAATAGCCTGTACCGGGCTCAAAAATCAAAGGGTCATTTTTAAAAACGATAGTACTTTCTTCTATGGAATATGGCTCGTTCAAGGCATATTCTTTACCACGATACCCTCGAATACCCGCAGTATGACTCGCTAACTGCCTCAATGTAAAATCAAATCTCTTTTTGGGGTAATTTGGTACATGCTTATAAAACGAATCGTCCCAATTTAATGTCCCGTCTTCAACCATCTTTCCAAAGGCCAGGCCCGTAATACACTTTGAAATACTGGCAATACGAAATATTGAATTCTTGGGATCTACTGGAATACTTGCATCTAAATCTGAATAACCATAGCCTTTCAGGAAATGAATTTCACCATGACGTAACACTGTAATGGCCATACCGGGAACTTTCTTATCGAGAACAAGATTATGAAATATTGCATCTGCCTTTTCCAAGCCAATCAATCCTTCCACGTTTTGATTGGGTGTATCTTTTCGGAAGAGATTTTGAATAAGATTGAATAGTGACATTAATCCCTAAAAATTAAACGACCTTCAAAAGTTTCTTCAACGTCAACATCATTTGGAACATTAAAGCTAATTACGTCACCATATCCACGAAGAATACCAGAAATTCGTTCCTGAGGATGAACTAAAATATCATTGGTGCCCCTATGGTTTATGGTAACTTCTTGAGCTAGCAAATCTTCTGCCTCCACCCTGGAATCTCCAGCCGCCACCGTAACGCTCAAATTTTGGGAAACCCCACTTAATTTAAAATAGGAAATTCCGTTCACTACAATACCAAGGGATTCATTGTCCACCCTGAGGTCAAAA
>CAYNUM010000109.1:0-7058 GCA_964400025.1 uncultured Croceivirga sp. | reverse complement strand
CCTCTTGCGATTTAGTGATTTGCAATTGGGCTTTTAGCACGGCCGCATTTTGTTCTGCATCAATCTCTTGTTGATAGGCCAACTCCTTTTTGTAATAATCCGTTGTGACCAATTCATGATCTGCTCTATCATCAGTATTCATTTGAATCACGAAATACATGATAAATGAAATAAACGCTATAAAGGCCAAAACGATTCCTGTTCCCCAATTGATTCTCATATCTTTTACTGTTACGAACGAAGTGAAGTGATCTTAAAAGGATTACTCCGTACCTCGCAATTAATTATAACTTCTCGGCGCCAAAAACTGTGTAACCGTGGTTTCTATCAACTCACCATTACTGTAGACCCCTATTTTTAATTTATCCTTATCGCCTGTCAAGGCCGAATTATTAATCTCAATGAATAAAGTACCTTCAGCCAAATCTTGGGCAGGCACCTCAAAAGTGTCTTGAGACACCATTTTTATTTCACCATTATGGGACAGGAGTTTGAAACTGACCTCATCAATATTTTCAGTGGTTTTGTTCACCAATTTATAGGTGTAAACATTACTAATCATGTTGTTGTCCTTTCTTTCATATAGTTGCCCGGGCAATCTAAAAATATTGGCCTCCAAGTCATTTCTCAGAAACAACATTCCAACCAAGACCCCAATCAAAATGGTCAGTACACCCGCATACCCTTTCATACGGGCTGTGAAACGAAACTTTTCTTTGTGGGAAATCTCACTTTCACTAGCATAGCGAATCAGCCCTTTTGGTTTGTTGATGCGCTCCATTATGGTGTCACATTCATCAATACAAGCAGTACAGTTCACACACTCCAACTGGGTTCCGTTTCGGATATCAATACCTGTGGGGCAGACATGAACACACTGAAAACAGTCAATACAATCTCCATGGCCCAGGGCATCCCTATCTTCATTTTTTCTGAACTTTTTACGACCAGAAGGGCCTTCACCCCTCTTATGGTCATATGAGACGACAATGGATTTTTCATCTAAAAGTACTCCCTGCATACGGCCGTAGGGGCACGCGATGATACATACTTGTTCTCGAAACCATGCAAAAACAAAATAGAACACTGCCGTAAATATCAAAAGCGGAATAATAGTGTTCAGATGTGCCATTGGTCCATCTGTGATGTACTGCAATAAGCGATCACTACCAATCAAGTAGGCCAGAAAAACGTTGGCAATCAAAAATGAAATGATAAAAAAGATGGTCCATTTCAACATTCGCTTTCTAATTTTCTTTCCTGTCCATGGCGATTTATCCAAGCGCATTTGCGCACCCCTGTCACCATCAATCCAATATTCGATACGGCGAAAAACCATTTCCATAAAAATGGTCTGTGGACAAATCCAACCGCAAAAAATACGGCCGAAGGCCACCGTAAAAAGAGCGATAAAAATCACTCCGACAATCATCGAAATCACGAAAAGGTGAAAATCTTGGGGCCAGAAAGGAAATCCGAAAATATTGAAACGACGTTCCAATACGTTGAACATCAAAAACTGATTACCATTGATTTTTAAGAAAGGTGATGCAAATAGAAAAAGTAAGAGTCCGTAACTCACATATTTACGGTACTCATAAAACCGACCACTGGGCTTTTTGGGATATACCCATGCCCGTGTGCCCTCTGCTGTAATCGTTCCTATTGAATCCCTAAAATTCTCTTCCATGGCATTTCGCTGTACCTGCGTTTCAACACTTAAAATCTCCCTGCTTCGCATTTACTTAAAACAGGGAGAAGCATTATCTTTTTAGTTCATAGCTACCGTAAGGTCAGTTGAATCCTTAGGCTGTTCCATGGGAATTTCCTCCGCAGGACTTGTCTCCGGCGCATCAGGGTCTACCCAGATTTCACCTTCTGCAGCTTTTGGGTTTCCGGCGGTAGTGCCTTGAAATTGTAAGACATAACTTGCTACCTGGGCCATCTCCAAAGGCTTTAAGCTTTGTTTCCAGGCTACCATGCCCTTGCCATCACGACCTCCTTCAGAAATGGTTCGGAATACATTCTTTATACCTCCACCCAAAATCCAATAATTATCAGTTAGGTTGGGGCCGATTCCACCTCCGCCATCTGCCATATGGCAGACCACACAATTTGTGGTGAAAATCTTCTCACCGGCCGAAAGGTCAGATGCTTCCGTCAACACTTCAACGGTATTGACATCAACTAGGTTTTTTGCGGTCTTTTTATATTCTTCGATGGCAATTTTTGCTTCTGCTACCTCATTCTCATACTCGATGGCCTGAGTGTAATCTCCAGCAATATGAAAACGCACCAAATACACTAATCCGAATAGAATCGTGACGTAGAACATATAGACCCACCACGGCGGCAATACATTATCCAATTCGCGTATACCATCGTAGTTATGATCCAAAATAATCTCTTGTTCCTTGTCAATAGCTCGGCTACGCGTCAACCTCTTATAAAGTTTATTCACCCACTTGAACTCAGGCCTTTTATTCTTGGCGAGCAGGTATCTTTCTTGCGCTTCACTAGAAAGTGTCTGAAACATTACATTTTCAACCGATTTCAATATGACCTCTATGGCAATTAAAATCAGTAAGACCATCAATAAAAAGAATTGCGTGATCGGATAGGCAATAAATGCAGGTTGATCACCAGAATCAATGAAGTATTCCATTAATCCGAAGACGATAAAAAATAGTAGTGGAACCCTTATCCACCATGGAATTCTAGACATCATAGTTTTTTATTTAATGGTTGGTCATTATCGTTATCCAAAGGCAATTGCCCCATTTCTCTAATATGTGATTTACTCGCCGTAAATACCCACCAAAAAAGCAAGGTGAAGAAGACAAAGAATATCAAAAGGGATATCATTGGATAGGTCGCTATCCCATCAATACTTTCCATATGGCTTTTTACAAATTTCAACATGGCTTATTTGTTTTCTGACAGCAGACCGTCGTTATCCTTTACTTTTATATCAGTACCCAATCGCTGTAAATAGGCGATTAGGGAAACTATCTCCCGATCACGCATTTCAACAAACTCCAACCCATTCTCTTCTGCATACTTCTTATCGGCCTCATAGGTTTTCACAAACTCAGGATCACTGTATAAGTTTTTCTCAATTTTCGTGGCCTGTTCAGCCATAGACTGCTGTGCATTCGTGATATCGGCATCGGTATAAGGTACACCTAACGTTACCATGGCATTCATTTTTGCCTCCACTTGGCTCCTATCATGTCGGTTCTTTACCAACCATTGATATGCTGGCATTATTGACCCAGCTGATGTGCTTTGCGGATCGTACATATGGTTCAAATGCCAATTGTCGGAGTATTTGCCCCCAACCCGAAGTAGATCGGGACCCGTACGTTTACTACCCCAGAGAAATGGGTGATCATAGACAAATTCACCAGCTTTTGCATATTCACCGTAACGTTCCACTTCACTTCGGAAAGGACGTATCATTTGAGAATGACAACCCACACAACCTTCACGTATGTAAAGGTCTCGACCCTCAAGTTCCAGCGGCGTATAAGGTTTTACACTTGTAATGGTCGGAATGTTCGATTTGACCAATAGCGTTGGAATTATCTGCACGATACCTCCAATTAAAATGGCTACAGTTGCCAAAATGGTCAACTGCACCGGTCTTCTTTCCAACCAGGTATGGAATGTTTCACCTGCCGTTCTTCTACCCGTTACTCGGGTAAGCGCGGCAGCCTCGGCCATTTCATCTTCTACGGCACTACCCTTTCTTATGGTCACCACAACATTGTACACCATGATTAACATACCAACAATGAAAAGGGTCCCTCCGATGGCTCGCATCCAATACATTGGAATGATTTGTTGCACAGTTTCCAAGAAGTTACCATAAACTAAGGTGCCGTCTGGATTAAAATCCTTCCACATCAAAGCTTGGGTGAACCCGGCTACATACATTGGCAATGCATAAAGTACAATACCCAAAGTGCCTATCCAGAAATGCAAATTGGCCAATCCTTTAGAATACAGCGTGGTTTTCCACATCTTCGGAACGAGGTAATAGATCATACCGAAAGTCATAAAACCGTTCCAGGCCAACGCTCCCACATGTACGTGGGCAATAACCCAATCACTGAAGTGGGCAATGGCATTTACGTTTTTGAGGGAAAGCATGGGTCCTTCGAAAGTGGCCATGCCATAACCGGTAATCGCAACGACCATAAATTTGAGGGTCGCATCGCTTCGTACCTTATCCCAAACACCTCGTAAAGTCAAAAGACCATTGATCATACCTCCCCAAGAAGGTGCAATCAACATAACCGAAAACACCACTCCGAGGTTCTGTGCCCAATCAGGAAGTGCAGAATACAACAAGTGGTGTGGTCCTGCCCAGATATAGATGAAAATCAAGGACCAGAAGTGAACAATTGACAGTCGATAAGAGTATACCGGGCGATTGGCGGCTTTTGGAACGAAGTAGTACATCAATCCTAAAAAAGGTGTGGTCAAGAAAAAGGCCACAGCGTTATGACCATACCACCATTGAACCAAAGCGTCTTGTACACCAGCATATACCGAATAGCTCTTGAGTGCTGCCACCGGCAGTTCGAGACTATTAAAAATGTGCAGTACAGCTACCGTCACAAAGGTGGCCAAGTAGAACCAAACCGCAACGTATAAGTGACGTTGCCTACGCTTTAAAATAGTGCCTATCATGTTCCACCCAAAGACGACCCAAATCAAGGCAATGGCGATATCTATCGGCCATTCCAATTCAGCATACTCTTTAGAGGTAGTAATACCCAGCGGCAAGGTGATGGCCGCTGCAACGATTATCAATTGCCAACCCCAGAAATTGATGTTACTTAAAACATCATTGAACATTCTGGCTTTTAACAATCGCTGCAAGGAATAATAGACCCCCGCAAAAATAGCGTTGCCCACAAAGGCAAAAATGACGGCGTTGGTGTGCAACGGACGAAGACGCCCGAAACTCAACCAGGAAATACCGTCGGTTAGATTGGGAAACAAAAACATAAAGGCCAACAAAAGGCCCACTACCATTCCCACAACTCCCCAAAGCATTGTTGCATAGAGGAATTTTTGTACGATTTTATTATCGTAGTGAAATTGCTGTACTTCCATAATTACTCAGTTTGACTTTTATTTCGGTTGTTATTTTCTGTTGTTGTTTTGACCAGTTCATCTTCAAAAAGCATGCGGACCGAAGGGGTATAAGAGTCATCATATTGACCGCTCTTAACGGTGAAAATAAAGGCCGCAAAAAAGACAATGGCCACACACACACTTATGCTCAGTAGTACATAAATTACGCTCATACCTATTTCAATTCGGGTGTAAAACTAATTTGACGATATCTTGAAAAAAATGACATTTATCAGCTATTTGATTTAATTTTTCGTGCAATAAGATTGGTAAATACGGTGGTGAAAACCACAATACTAATGGAGCTCAAAGGCATCAAAATCGCGGCAATAACAGGCTGCAATTGACCGGTAACGGCAAAATAAAGACCTACAATATTGTAGCATAGCGATAGGAGGAAGCTCCACTTGATAATGTGCATCGACTTCTTCGACAATGCAATAAAAGTATCGAGTGATGTGAATCGCTTTGCATCAAGAATCGCATCACATGCCGGCGAAAAAACGTTGACGTCTTCAGAAATGGCAATACCAACATTGCTTTGTGCCAATGCACCGGCATCGTTTAGCCCATCACCAATCATCAATACATTACTATGATGTTGCGCACTCTGAATAAATTGTAGTTTATCTTTCGGTTTTTGATTGAAGAACATGGGCAGTTGAAATGGAAACATCTTCTCTAGCTTCTGCTTTTCTCCATCATTGTCACCCGACAATAAGATGACTGAATAGTCCTTTGCCAGATTTTTGAATAATGGAACGAGACCTTCTCGGTACTTATTTTTGAAGACGAAACGGCCTTTATAATTTTCATTGGCACTTACATGAACCGAAGTGCCCTTGAAATCCTTAGCTTGGGTACCCACATAATTAGCGGATCCTACCTTAATGGAATGAGATCCTAATTTTCCTTCAATACCCTTACCGGTGTGCTCAGAAAAATCATCAAGGGTTTTGATTTGATGGGTTTCCAATATATCGTAAAGTTCCCTGCTCAAAGGATGGTTTGATGCCCGAAGGGTATTTTTCAATAATGAAGCCTCAGAGTCGGTTAACTCCATTCCCTCATAATTTATCGTACTGCCTATATTTGAAGTAAGGGTACCCGTCTTGTCAAAAACCAGGGTATCAACTTTAGATAATCGTTCAATGGTATTGGTATCCTTCAGGTAAAAACCGAAGCGACCAAAAATGCGCAATAGATTACCCAAGGTAAATGGGGCTGCCAATGCGATGGCACAAGGGCAAGCGATAATCAAAACGGCGGTGAATACATTGAGTGCTTTAGAAGGGTCATACCATAACCAAAATAAGGTGGCAATGGTAGCAATGGTCAAAACAGCTAGGGTAAAGCGTTTCCCAATGGCATCGGTCATCGTTTGAAATTCACTGGACTTATTCTTTGTAAAGGCTGAATTACTCCACAGTTCGGTCAGATAACTCTGAGAAACCGACTTAAGGGCTTCCAATTCGAGTACACCGCCCAATTGCTTCCCACCGGCGAACAACTTATCACCCGATGACTTCGGAATTGATTCTGATTCCCCCGTAACAAAACTATAGTCGATTTGGGCATTACCATTAATCAGAATACCATCTACAGGTATGATTTCTTGATTGCGCACCAAAAGTCGGTCACCAGGTTTTACCTTATATATTTCAATATTTTCTTCGACCCCATTTTGATTCACCTTAGTGACCCCAATTGGGAAATAAGATTTATAATCACGTTCAAATGAAAGATGCGCATAGGTCTTCTGCTGAAAAAAACGACCAATCAATAAGAAGAACACCAATCCCGTAAGGCTATCAAAAAAACCAGAGCCCAAATCAAAAACAATATCAACCGTACTTCTTAGGAAAAGGGTCAAGATGCCTAGGGCAATGGGCACATCAATATTGAGCACC
>CAYNUM010000108.1:0-7068 GCA_964400025.1 uncultured Croceivirga sp. | reverse complement strand
ACCATTAACAACAATAACAAACTCCCCTTTGGGTGATTTGCCCTCAAAAAGGGCAATGACTTCTTTCAAAGTTCCACGAACGGTCTCTTCGTATATCTTAGTCAATTCTCTAGACACCGAAACAGGACGGTCTTCCCCAAAATATTCGGAAAAATGAATCAGCGTCTTTAAGAGTTTATGTGGAGATTCGTAAAAGACCATCGTGCGCTTCTCTAACGACAAGCTCTCCAACCGTGTTTGCCTACCTTTCTTTATCGGCAAGAACCCTTCAAAAACAAATCGGTCATTTGGCAATCCACTATTGACCAAGGCGGGCACAAAAGCTGTTGCCCCAGGAAGACATTCGACTTCAATCTCATTTTCAATGCAAGCTCGGGTCAATAAAAACCCAGGGTCAGAAATAGCGGGCGTACCCGCATCGGAAATGAGGGCTATAGTAGCGCCAGATTTCATCTTTTGAACCAATGCATCAACGGTTTTATGCTCATTGTGCATGTGGTGGCTCTTCAAAGACGTTTCTATCTCATAGTGTTTCAACAACTTTCCACTGGTTCGTGTATCCTCAGCCAAAATCAAATCTACCTCCTTTAAAACGTGAACCGCTCGAAAGGTGATGTCTTCTAAATTTCCTATTGGCGTTGGCACCAAAAACAGTTTCCCCATAGTACAATTATGGCCTTACGGTTTTTCCTGTAAAGTATGATGTCAAAACCATTACAAAAGCAATAGCAGCTCCCATTTGTTGGCCATCAGAAATCATAATATGGGCGAAAAAGGCTAAAACCGTATTAAAGAAAAATCCGGCATAGGCCCATTCCTTTAAAGATTTTGAAAAGTTGCCCCAAACAGCCAAAAGACCTAACAACTTGGCAATGGCCAATGGGTAAATCAAATAGGTGGGGTATCCCATATTTTCATAAAACCCAGAAATGGCCTCATAATTGAAGAAATAATTATAGACCGAAAACAACATAATGAGTGTCAAAAGACTCGTTGACACCCAAAAAAGAATTTTTTGAAGCATAAAACAGTTGGTTTATGCTAAAGGTAACAAGAATGAAGTTTTATGCGAACTTTCGTTCTATGATGGTCATAAAACGCTCTTCGTACTCCTCTTTACCCGACCAATCGTTGTATTCAGGTTTTACCATATTCGTAATGAAGGCGGTAGATCGTTCTTGGGTATCAATGGTATTCAATTGTGAGATGACTCTGTTGTAGTCATCCATATTGCCGTCAAAAAGGTGTTTAACAAAGGCCAATCTATCATTTAAACCAATGCTCAGATTCTTGGTCAAACGATCGTTCAAAGACTTTGGGGTGGTATTTTCAACGGTAGGTTCAGGTGATAAAATCTCTTTTTCATTCTTCATCATTTCAGGCTTAGCAATGAAATCGCCAAAAATGTACTCGATGGCTTCACTTGGCATTTCAGAAACCATTTCTTTGATGGTGTGCATGCCAGGGGTTATGATATCTTCTTCATGCGGATTGTTCTCAGGTACCGAAGTATTGCCACTCATCACCGCATTGGCCATCTTTTCAAATCGGGAAGCCACCACATTTTTTGAAACATCGACCTCAACATCCTTCAGCTTTTCATCAATGAACTTTAGCACCGCTAGTTTTTCATAAAGTTCTTTTGCGATATCATAGAGCTCCGTCAATTCCTTATCCTCACGAGAGGTAATAATATCTGTCGATAATTTGATAAGCTCTTCCCTTAATTTTCTCTTCATGACCCCAATAATTAGAATATTAAATGTACCACCAAAATCCGTGCCCAATTAAAAACAAAAGGTTAAATTTCAATCAACACTTCCAATGGTATTTTACTACTTTTATAACTTCTGCAGTAGTAGAACGAACAAACCCCTTAATTTCGTTTAAAAGTACAACATGTTCCTAGAAAACACGGTAAATCCGAAAGAGCAATTTGGCTGGATAGAGGTCATTACCGGTTCCATGTTTTCTGGAAAGACCGAAGAATTGATTCGTCGACTCAAAAGGGCCCAATTCGCTCGGCAACGAGTAGAGATTTTCAAACCACAGGTAGATACCCGCTACAATGAGGAAATGGTGGTTTCTCATGATGCCAATGAAATACGTTCCACTCCGGTTCCCGCTGCAGCCAACATTCGCTTATTGGCCGATGGTTGTGATGTAGTTGGCATCGATGAGGCCCAATTTTTCGATGATGAAATTGTAACGGTCTGCAATGATTTGGCCAACAAAGGGGTGCGTGTGGTCGTTGCCGGACTTGATATGGATTTTAAAGGAAATCCGTTCGGCCCAATGCCCGCCTTAATGGCTACTGCGGAATACGTGACCAAAGTACACGCGGTTTGCACAAGAACCGGAAACCTTGCCAATTATAGCTTTAGAAAATCAGATGAGGACAAATTGGTCTTACTTGGGGAAACAGCCGAATACGAACCTTTGAGTCGTGCGGCATTCTACAAGGCCATGTTGCGGGAGAAAATAAGTAAGTTGGATGTCGATGTGGAAGAAGTGAACCCAAAGAAAAAAACCGCGAATGGCTAGTATTGGGGAAACCACACTTGAAATTGACCTTTCTGCACTAGAACACAACTTCAACTTTCTAAAATCAAAACTATCTTCAGAAACCAAATTTTTGGGGGTTGTTAAGGCATTTGCCTACGGTAGCGATATGGTGGCCATTGGCCAGAAATTGGAACGACTGGGTATCGATTATTTGGCCGTTGCTTATGTCAAAGAAGGGGTTTTATTACGGAAATCGGGTATCCAAACGCCCATTTTAGTGCTTCATCCACAACCGGTTCACTTGAAAACTTGCATTGACCATTGTCTGGAGCCAAGTTTGTACTCCCCGAAAATACTCCGCGAATTCTTGGAGGTGGCTAAAAAACAGGGGCAAAAAGAATATCCTGTTCATATTAAATTCAACACCGGGCTCAACCGTCTTGGTTTTTGGGAGAACGACGTGGAATACATCTTACAACAAATTGAAAGCAGAAATGAGCTAACAATTAAAGGAATACTTTCTCATCTAGCTGCTTCAGAAGATGAAAAGGAGCGTGAATTTAGTTTGAACCAGATCAAGACTTTCAAAAAAATTGCAATGAACATGGAGGATAGCCTGGGCTATAAATCCATCAGGCACATGCTAAATACTTCTGGCATTCTGAACTATCCAAAGGCCCAGTTTGAAATGGTACGAAGTGGTATCGGGTTATATGGATATGGGAACCACCCTAAATACGATGAAAAATTAAAGCCTGTCGCCACCCTTAAAACTGTTATTTCACAACGGCATAAAATTGAACCTGGTGAAAGTGTAGGGTACAACCGTGCTTATACTTCAGATGGATATCGAATTACGGCTACGTTGCCATTGGGCCATGCCGACGGCATTGGCAGACAATATGGTGGGGGAAAAACCCATGTTCTGGTTAAGGGCAAGAAGGCGCCAATTATCGGCAATGTCTGTATGGATATGATAATGATTGATATCACTGATATTGATTGTAAGGAAGGTGATGAGGTTGTTGTCTTTGGAGGGGACCATTCAGCCGAGGCATTCTCAAATTCTGCAGATACCATATCCTATGAGCTTTTGACAGCAATCTCTTCACGCGTGAAAAGGCTGGTTATAGACTAGCTATTCAGGCAAAAGTCCTGATTTTTCGTATTTTGCCTCTAGTAACCACTTAAAAACTATAAAATGCTTAAAGAGTTTAAAGAATTTGCAATGAAGGGAAACCTGGTTGATATTGCCGTAGGTTTCGTCATGGGTGCCGCCTTCAAAGAAGTAGTCACTTCATTTACCGGAGGAATCGTTTCTCCACTTATCGGACTGATTTTTGATTCTGATTTTAAAAGCTTGCGCATGAAACTTAAAGATGGCGTAGCCAATGATGCAGGAGAAATGGTTGGTGAAGTGTATTTAGAATACGGTACATTTTTGACCAACGTAATTGACTTTATCATTGTGGCATTTGTCATGTTCTTGGTGGTCAAAGGAGTCAATAAAATGAAGAAAAAAGAGGAGGAAGCACCTGCTCCAGATCCTGGGCCATCTGAAATTGATTTATTGAAAGAAATCAGGGATAACCTAAAAAAGTAATCGTAGCTCCCTTTAGGGATCAACCGCTACACCACGTTTAACCCAAAGCCGCCTCTTAGGATTCTAAGAAGCGGTTTTTTTATTCCAACAACATGGGTAAGCAAAACATGTTTGTTACATATAAAACATTTTGTTATTTTTTGAATTATCATCTTAAAAAGCTTGTGGTATTCATAAGCTGAATTACCTTTGCCTTTCAAAATTTTTTGAAGATGAAAGTAGCTGTTGTTGGCGCTACCGGAATGGTAGGTGAAGTCATGTTGAAAGTATTGGCCGAACGTAATTTTCCTATATCAGAATTACTATTGGTCGCTTCTGAGCGTTCAGTGGGCAAGAAATTATCCTACAAGGGCGAAGAACATACGGTCATAGGTCTCCAAACAGCAGTTGATGCCAAGCCCGACTTGGCCATTTTCTCTGCAGGTGGAGGAACTTCTTTGGAGTGGGCCCCAAAATTTGCTGAAGTGGGCACCACAGTAGTTGACAACTCATCGGCTTGGCGAATGGACCCTGACAAAAAATTAGTGGTGCCCGAAATCAATGCCAATGTATTGACAAAGGAAGACAAGATTATAGCCAATCCAAATTGTTCAACCATTCAGTTGGTTATGGCCTTGAATCCACTGCATCAAAAGTATCAAATGCGACGTGTTATCATTTCAACCTATCAGTCTGTTTCAGGTACAGGCGTGAAGGCCGTGGAGCAAATGGAAAATGAAGCTTCAGGAATTCAGGGTGAAATGGCCTATCCCTATCCGATACATCGAAATGCATTACCGCATTGTGATATTTTCATGGAGAACGGCTATACCAAAGAAGAAATGAAATTGGCCCGTGAACCCCAAAAAATATTGGATGATCGCACATTCTCAGTCTCAGCCACTGCAGTTCGTATTCCTACAGCTGGAGGACATTCAGAATCCGTTAATGTTGAATTTCACAACGATTTCGAATTAAATGAGGTTCGTGAACTGCTAGGGGCCACTCCTGGAATTGTTGTTCAAGACGACCCCAAGACCAACACCTACCCTATGCCCATCTATGCACACGATAAAGATGACGTATTCGTAGGTCGCATTCGTCGCGATGAAACCCAGCGTAACACCCTGAACCTATGGATCGTTTCTGACAATCTAAGAAAAGGTGCTGCAACAAACGCAGTTCAAATTGCCGAATATTTGGTAGAGCATGATTTAATCGGTTCTAAGGTACTTAGTTAAAAAACGTTAAGCTTCTTAGGGTTCACAAGCCATCGGCTTATTTTTAAGGATTGACTAATTACTAATCACATGAAAAAACTGTCTTTCCTTATCGGGCTACTTATTTTTGCATCCTGCAAAACGGAAACTAAAAGAGAACCTATTGTCGTGAATTATACCAACACAAAAAAGGTAGATACTGTAGATACCTATTTCGGCACCGAAGTTCCGGATCCCTATCGCTGGTTAGAAGATGACATGAGCGATGAAACTGCCGCTTGGGTCAAAGAACAAAATGCAACTACTTTCGGATATTTAGATAAAATCCCTTTTCGGGAAGATTTAAAAAATCGACTGGAAAAACTCTGGAACTATGAAAAGTTGGGTTCTCCATTCAAAGAGGGTCAGTATACCTACTTCTACAAAAATGACGGCCTACAAAATCAATATGTGGTCTATCGAAAACAAGGAGACGGTGAAGAAGAGGTCTTTCTAGATCCTAATACGTTTTCGGAAGATGGCACTACCTCATTAATGGGTTTAAGCTTTACAAAAGATGGTTCAAAGGCGGCCTATCTTATCTCAGAAGGCGGTAGCGATTGGCGCAAGGGTATTGTAATCAATGCAGAAGATAGAGAACAAGTTGAAGACACCTTGATTGATATAAAGTTCAGTGGCATTTCTTGGAAAGGCAATGATGGTTTCTTCTACTCAAGTTATGACAAACCCGATGGCAGTGAGCTATCGGCCAAAACTGACCAGCACAAATTGTACTATCACAAACTGGGCACACACCAATCAGAAGACAAGGTGATTTTTGGAGGTACTCCAGAAGAAAAACATCGATATGTCGGGGGTTATGTGTCTGATGACCAGAAGTATTTATTCATATCGGCTTCAGTCTCAACCTCAGGAAACAAATTGTTTTTGAAAGACTTGACGCAAGAAAACAGTCCCTTGGTTACGGTACTTGATGATACTGATTCTGATACTTATGTCATCGAAAATGAAGGGTCTAAATTATGGATGGTCACCAATCGGGAAGCGCCCAACAAAAAAATTGTAGTAACCGATGCGGCAAATCCTTCTCCTGAAAATTGGAAAGATTTTATTCCTGAAACTGAGAATGTACTCACCGCTGGAACAGGGGGCGGCTATTTCTTCACTGAATATATGGTTGATGCCATATCAAAAGTGCTTCAGTATGATTATGAAGGCAAGATGGTTCGCGAAGTAGAATTGCCGGGTGTGGGTAGCGCTAGTGGTTTCGGAGGCAAAAAAGAAGACTCAGAGTTCTATTTCTATTTTACAAATTACAATACGCCAGGTTCATCGTATAAATATAATGTTGAATCAGGCCAATACGAACAGTATTGGAAACCGGAGATTGACTTCAACCCTGAAGATTACGAATCAACCCAAGTGTTCTTTGAATCTAAAGATGGTACCAAGGTTCCTATGATCATAACCCATAAAAAAGGCGTTGAACTCGATGGCAAAAATCCTACCATTCTTTACGGTTATGGTGGCTTCAACATCAGTCTTACCCCGTCATTCAGCATCGTTAATGCCGTTTGGATGGAGCAAGGTGGGGTGTATGCAGTGCCCAATCTTAGAGGCGGAGGAGAGTATGGTAAAAAGTGGCACATTGCCGGCACCAAAATGCAGAAACAAAATGTTTTTGACGATTTTATAGCAGCAGCCGAGTACCTCATAGCAAAAAGATATACCTCAAGCGACTATTTGGCAATTCGTGGTGGT
>CAYNUM010000107.1:0-7076 GCA_964400025.1 uncultured Croceivirga sp. | reverse complement strand
CGAGAAGAATCATGCCATTAATGCATTCAAACTATCAATGATCAACTTTGATCAGGCACTCTTTTTCAATACCTACAACAGTTTGTTGGCAGAACGATCCTTTCGGGAAATTTTCACCGAAGTATTCATTCCGTTGTTGAACGAGCTTGGATTACTTTGGCAAACAGACACCATAAGTCCTTCCCACGAGCACTTTATCACGAATTTGATAAAGCAAAAGATATATATCAATACCGAGAAGTTACAGATTATTGAGCCGACCAAAAAGGACAAAATATTTGTACTTTTCCTTCCGGAGAATGAAATACATGAATTGGGACTTCTTTACTTGAATTATGAAATTAACCTAAAGGGTTATAAATCAATTTATTTAGGCCAGACTATGCCTATTGAAAATTTGGTGGACATTATCAAGTATTATGACAACGTTCACTTCATCTCTTATTTCACGGTATCTCCCACAAAAGATGAGCTTGACAAATACATGAAGAGCTTTGAGAAAGAAGTCAATTCTGTCGGCAATTCAAGACTTTGGATTTTGGGTCACCAAGTACAACATATGGCTCAGGAAAATTTACCAGATTCAGTTCAAACCTTTAATTCCATTGAACGACTTGTAGGTCACCTTTAAAATTGATTTTGCATGAAAAAGGTCGTAATTATTGGTTCGGGGTTTTCATCGTTATCAGCAGCCTGTTACCTGGCCAAATCGGGTCACGCAGTTTCGATATACGAGAAAAACGATACGGTTGGTGGCCGGGCTAGACAACTTATAAAGGACGGATTTACATTTGATATTGGTCCCAGTTGGTATTGGATGCCCGATATTTTTGAAAAGTTTTTTGATGATTTTGGTAAATCTACTAGCGATTATTATCAACTGGACAAATTGAGTCCTGCCTACAAAATTTTCTTCTCTGATGACATCATCACTATTGGGGATTGCATGGAGAAAATTTGTGTAGAATTTGAGCGAATCGAACCTGGAAGTAGCACCCATCTAAAAGCTTTTATCAAAAAAGCTCAAGAAAACTACGATATAGCCATCAATAAGATTGTGCTAAAACCTGGGCTTTCCCCACTGGAATTAGTTACCAAAGACACCGTACTTCGAGTTGACCAATTTTTTAAATCAATAAGCCAAGAGGTCCGTAAACGTTTTCAAAACCCAAAGTTGATTTCGACTTTGGAATTCCCCGTACTGTTCTTGGGGGCAAAACCGAACAAGACCCCTTCGTTTTACAGCTTTATGAACTTTGCCGACTTCGGTTTGGGTACATGGCACCCAAAAGGAGGTATGTACCAGATTATACTCGCGATGCGAAATCTTGCCGAAGAATTAGGTGTTTCCATACATACCAATAGCCCCGTGGAGAAGATTCTGGTAGAAAGCGGAGTAGTTTCTGGG
Organism: uncultured Croceivirga sp.; assembly: GCA_964400025.1. Lineage (GTDB taxonomy): Bacteria > Bacteroidota > Bacteroidia > Flavobacteriales > Flavobacteriaceae > Croceivirga. The sequence goes on along the minus strand of CAYNUM010000107.1, from coordinate 5,668 downwards.
ATACTTTCAAACGGAGAACAAATCGATTCAGATATTGTTATCAGTGGCGCCGATTATCATCATTCAGAAACCTTACTTGACCATTCCTATCGTCAATATTCGGAAGGTTACTGGAAGAAAAAGACTTATGCGCCATCTTCATTGTTATTCTATGTAGGCTTTGATAAAAAACTTGAGAATATTGAGCATCATAATTTATTCTTCGATACCGATTTCGAATTGCATGCCGAGGAAATTTATGATACGCCTAAATGGCCTTCAAAACCGCTCTTTTACGCCAATTTTCCATCAAAAACGGATGAGACTATGGCCCCTGAAGGGCATGAAGCGGGGTTTTTCTTGATACCCATCGCTCCAGGGCTTGAAGACACCTTGGCCCTTCGCAATCAGTATTTTGAAATAATCATGAATCGTTTTGAGCAAAGAACAAAACAAAAAGTACAAAAGCACATATTGTTCAGAGAGAGTTTTTGTGTGAACGACTTCATAGAACAGTACAACTCATATAAAGGAAATGCCTATGGCATGGCTAATACCCTGTCACAAACTGCATTTCTTAGACCTAACCTTAAAAGCAATAAAGTTGAGAATTTATATTTCACCGGACAATTAACCGTTCCTGGTCCTGGCGTTCCTCCTTCCCTGATTTCTGGGAAGCTCGTTTCAGAACTAGCGATCAAAAAACTTTCAAAAGATGAAATCCATATTTGACCAAGTATCTTACGACTGCAGCAAACTTGTTACAGAGTCGTACAGCACCTCTTTTTCATTGGCAACAAAAATGCTGGGAACTTCCATTAGGAATGACATCTACAACATATATGGATTTGTTCGTTTTGCGGATGAGATTGTGGATACTTTTCACGATTACGATAAAGAGACCTTATTCAAGGACTTTGAAAACCAATTGTACCAGGCTTTAGAACATAAAATCAGTCTGAATCCTATCTTAAACTCATTTCAGTATACCTATCATAAATATGAAATACCTCAACATCTTGTTGCGGCCTTTATGAAAAGTATGAGAATGGATTTGGTCAAAAAGGAATACGTGACCAACGCTGAATATAAAGAGTACATTTATGGCTCTGCTGACGTCGTAGGTTTGATGTGCCTATGTGTTTTCGTAAATGGCGACCGGAAAAAATATAACGAACTCAAAGATTCGGCGATGGCACTGGGTTCAGCTTTTCAAAAAGTTAATTTTCTAAGAGATCTCAAAGCAGATTACGAACTATTGGAGCGTTCCTATTTTCCTAACACCAATTTGCTTGAACTCGATGAAGCCTCCAAGAAAAGAATTGTTGCTGAAATCGAAGCTGATTTTGCCCAGGGCCTCTACGGTATAGAACTGTTGCCACCCGATGCTAAATTTGGAGTCTATACTGCCTTCAAATATTACAAAAAGTTATTGGACAAGCTCAAAAAGACCCCACCTCTTGAGATTAAAAATACCAGGATAAGAGTACCGAACTATCAAAAATTTGGGCTTTTGGCAAGGTCGTATGTAAATTACAAGCTACATTTGGTTTAGAATGAAGCTATTTTTTGGTATCCTTATATTTTTAGGGACTTTCGGAATCATGGAATTCATGGCATGGTTTACTCACAAATATGTCATGCATGGCTTTCTTTGGGTACTGCATAAAGACCATCATATTAAAGACCACGATTCGTGGTTCGAACGCAACGATACTTTTTTCATATTCTATGCTGTAGTGAGCATGAGCTGTATCATGATTGCCGATAATACTTGGTTTTGGTATGGTTGGCCATTGGGTTTTGGTATTTTGGCGTACGGAATCGCCTATTTTTTAGTTCACGACATCTTCATTCACCAACGTTTCAAACTCTTTAGAAACGCGAATAATTGGTACGCGAAAGGAGTACGACGTGCTCACAAAATACACCATAAACATTTAGGTAAAGAGCAAGGTGAAAATTTCGGTATGCTCTTGGTACCCCTTAAGTATTTCAAAAAATAATGGGGCAAAAAGCCGTTGTAATCGGTGCAGGCATTGCCGGATTGGCCACTTCTATTAGGCTAAAAAACCAAGGCTTTGATGTACTTGCAATAGAAGCCAACGCATACCCAGGTGGTAAACTACACGAGGAAAAGATAAATGGGTATCGATTCGATATGGGCCCATCGTTATTTACCATGCCATGGTTGGTCGATGAGCTATTTGAATGTTGCAATAAAAAACCAAGCGACCATTTTAATTACAAACGCAAAGACACCATATGCAATTATTTCTGGGAAGATGGCACGACTTTTTCTGTCGATGCCATCCGAGAAAACTTTATTGCCAGTGCTTCACAGGCCTTTAACGAATCAGTTGAAGACTTAGAGAAATATCTGAATAGTAATCAAAAAAAATATCAACGAACCAAAGGTGTATTCTTAGAAAAATCACTTCATAAATCAGAAACCTATCTTTCATTCACCACCTTAAATGCCCTATCAAAGATTGGGCAAATGGGAATAAATCAAAGCTTACATCAATTAAATTCTGGTTATTTTTCGAACCCTAAGTTGATTCAACTTTTTAATCGGTACGCTACGTACAATGGTTCTTCACCCTACAAAACACCCGGAATTATGTCTATGATTCCACATCTTGAGATGGATTTGGGTACTTATTTCCCAAAAGGTGGAATGTATCAAATTACCAAGTCGTTGTATAGGTTGGCCGAAGAAATTGGTGTGGAGTTTCGATTCAACGAACCGGTGGAGGAAATCTTGATTCAAAACAAAGAAGCCAAAGGTATTCGTACCTCATCAGGTATCGAAGAGGCGGCCATTGTTGTTAGTAATATGGACATTTTTCCTACCTATAAAAAACTACTCCCAAAACAAAAAGCACCGAATAAAATATTGAAACAAGAGCGCTCAAGTTCTGCACTCATCTTTTATTGGGGAATTAAAAAGCAATTCGACAACCTAGACCTACACAATATCTTTTTCAGTGATAACTACAAAAAAGAGTTCGAACATATTTTCAAGAAGAAAACGCTGTTTGATGACCCTACGGTATATGTGAACATCAGCAGTAAGGAAGAACTCTCAGACGCTCCCAAGGGTTGTGAAAACTGGTTTGTGATGATCAATGCTCCAGGAAATTATGGCCAAGACTGGGAAGCTTTAAAAAAACAGGCAAGAAAAAATATTTTAGAAAAACTAAGCAGAATACTTCAAACCAATATCGAATCTTTGATTGTCGAAGAAATGATCTTGGAACCCAAGGGTATCGAATCAAATACAAGTAGTTATCGGGGAGCCCTTTACGGCGCAGCAAGTAACTCAAAATTCTCAGCATTTCTAAGACATCCCAACTTTAGTAGCAAGATTGATGGACTCTATTTCTGTGGGGGATCAGTGCATCCGGGAGGTGGAATTCCCCTTTGCTTGCTTTCGGCCAAAATAGTTGCAGACCTAATCAAAGAGAGAAATTGATGCCTTCAAAGAATTATATACAACTGTATTCGGCCATATTTTTGATTTGGCTTTTTCACATCAGTGGAATCATAGGAATTTCAATGGGGCACCAGCAGTGGTTTATTGAAAAGACACCATTAAATCTATTGGCCTGCATCGCTCTCTTTGTCTTGATTTTCCCTATGAATACTATTAAAAAATGGATGATTTTCGGTCTGTTTTTTTGTGTCAGTATTTTCGCCGAGTGGCTGGGCGCCAATCATTCGTTACTTTTTGGTAGTTATGATTATGGAAACAATCTAGGCACTAAAATCGATGGAGTTCCACTATTTATAGGGGTAAATTGGGCATTGCTAACTTTTATTACGGCTGTTATTGCCAAAAAGATGCATCAAAATTTTTGGATTAAATCATTGATTGGAGCCAGTCTAATGGTACTACTCGACATATTTATGGAACAGCTTGCTCCACAATTTGATTTTTGGAGTTTTGGAGATCATGTGCCGCTCGAAAATTATATAACATGGTTCGTTTTGGCTTTTATCTTTCAACTGATTTATAACAAGGCCGAAATCAAAGGAAATTATGCTATCAGCTTTAATCTCTTTTCAGCGCAAGTTGTATTCTTTGGGTTCTTCGTCCTTTTTCCAATTTAAGTAATTCTAATGCTTCGTTGTAAATAACCCAATCTCCAAGAGCTTTATAGGGTTGAAAACGGGCAAATAGCTCCTCATTGTACCAATTCAATTCTCTTGTTTTACCAATTGCAGATACATGCCCTTTTGTCTGATATGCAAATTCATTCAATGCTCTTTCATCTTTCCAAAGACTAAAAGTAGCCATCTGCTTAAAGGGTACTTCCCCTATTCCCTTTGTATATAGTAGACCTTGGTTCTCTGATAAAGTAGTTTGGGATTTAGGAACGTATTTCCAAAACTTATACAACAATTTTGTTTTTATGGTTGCCCGGGTAAGAGCCACTACTAAAGGAATGTTTGCATCGATTGTTTTAGAGCGCTTAAAGGGATTGCTACCGTTCCATTCGCCCCGAGCGACTTTGTTTTTTAAGAACAGTACCCAGCTTTTATCTGAAGAACCACAATATCTTGAATAGAGTGATGAGGATGAAAAAAAGGAGTTTGCCGCTTCCTCGTTCTTCCAAACTTGTAGCATTGCATAAACTGACCAATCTGGAAAAGGATTGAAACCTGCTTTACCTGTACCCATTAATTTGTAGAATTCAAGGCCAGATACTTTTTGAAGGGGTCTGTGGGCAAATTGCATCATTCCAAAAGCCCAAAATTTTCCTGGTATTGTTTTAAATCTGAAAAAGCTTATGGTAGTTATCTGCTCCAAAAGAGAAGTTTCTAATTCGCTAGCAAGCTATCGATAAGGTCATGTACTTTTGAACTGTTCCAATCGGCAATGCCTTCTTTTTCAATGACCACAAACCCTTGCTTATCAATCAAATAAGTATAGGGCGGCTCAGGAATGGAAATAGGGGCTTTTTCTCCAATAATGAGGTATGTCAGAGGAAAAGTAAATTCATGTTTTGCCATGAATTCTTCTACTGGAGGTCTTTCTTCATCGGTTATCACATAAAAATCAATAGCATCACCATATTTATCATATAGCTTTTGAATACTGGCCAATTCCGCTTCAGAGGGTAATCGCCAAGAAGCCCAAAAATTAATAAGGGCTATTCGATTCTTCGATTTTTCGAAACTAAAGAAATTCCAATCAGCATCTTTCAACTTCCAATCATAATCAGATAGTTGGACCCTGTTTTCTACAGAGATGACCTTAGGTGGAAATGAGAAGAGGCGATTTAGCAATAGCTTTCCATAATGCCCCAGAGGTGTGACAAAAAAAGATAAAACAACAAGAATCAATAGAACATTTAGGAGGGTCTTTTTCTTGTTCATTTTATAATGTTTAAAAAATCAAAAACTCCTGAATAATCAGGAGTTTTTGCTTGTCATCTGCCTTTTAATCAGGCGTTTTCCTTTTTGATTACATTTAGGGCAGAACCTTCTTTGAACCAATTGATTTGCGCGTCATTATAGCTATGGTTTGCAATGATGATATCAATACTACCATCTGCATGAACCACTTCAATGGTCAAAGGTTTACCCGGAGAAAAATCTTCAATATCCGTAAAATTGAAGGTGTCGTCTTCCTGAATTAAATCGTAATCATTTTCATTGGCGAAAGTAAGCCCGAGCATAC
>CAYNUM010000106.1:0-7103 GCA_964400025.1 uncultured Croceivirga sp. | reverse complement strand
ATTGGCGGCTCAACCTATTCGTATTCAAAGTTGGGTCTTACAAAAATTAGGACTTCGGTTTTTCTGGTTAGCACTGTTGGCCATGGTATCTTTAATTGTTGTTTTTATCACTTTGAGGTTGGATTTCATATCCGAGTTCTCCACTTTTTTGGCACTAGTGGGGCTGATTTTAGCCTACATGCTTTTTTGGTTTGCCATTGCTTTTCTTGTTAATCTATGGGTTGGTAGCTCAGCTAAAAATGCAGTTGCACTTTTGGGACTGTGGGTCACTTTTGTCCTTTTGATACCATCGGTCTTGAATCAACTGGGTAATACCATTTATCCCATGCCCTCGCGCAATTTGATGATTAATGAAATGCGTAGTTTAAAAGCTGAAGTTACTGAGAGGCAAGATGAAATATTGGATAACTTTTTACGTGACCATCCAGAATATGCGCTGAATGATTCGACGCAAGCTCGTGGCTTTTATCATCGCTACATGGCTTCCCAAAAATTAATTCGTGAAGAATTGGCCCCTTTGGTAAATTCCTTCGAAGAACAATTACAAAAGCAACAGCGCTGGATAGGCAGATACAAATGGATTTCCCCAGCAGTCCTGACCCAAGAATCTTTGAACAAAATGGCAGGAACGGCAAAAAGCGACTATGAAGACTATAGAAAACAGGTAGTGGCATTTACTGAAAAATGGCGAGAGCATTTGATTCCCTTTTTATACAATAATCAAGACTTCACCCAAGCGGACTATGTAAACTTACCCTCCTTTGATTATCAAACTAAAAGCAACAACCTTTGGATGATCATAATAGTCATATTTATTATTTCGATAGGATTATTTGCAACGGGAATCGTGTTATCAAAGAATCGAGGTCGCAATATTGTTTTGAATTAGGGATAGAATGAAATCAACATGAAAAATGCACTACTAGTTTTTCTATTCCTGGGTTGTTTTATAACACAGGCTCAAGAGGACGAAACTGACAACTTTCCTCCTCCCGAAGTCCCAGTTAAAATAAGAGCTTCAAAAGCAAAAGGGATAATAACCGTAGATGGCCGATTGGATGAAAGCGATTGGAGTACTGCCGAGCCCGTGACAGATTTCTTTCGTCAAGAACCTGTGCAAGGTGGCACTATCAAAAATCCTTCGGAGGTCAGAATCCTATATGACGAAAAGAACATTTACTTTGGGGTCTTTGCACGAGATTCTATGGGTAAAAAGGGGGTTCGGATGCAAGACTTGAGTAGGGATTTCAATGGCTTGGAGAATGATGTTTTTGGCGTTCAAATCGACGCTCAAAATACCAAGCAATATGCTGTTTCCTTTCAAACTACACCATACGGCAATCAACAAGACGTTCAGAATTTCAATGATAATAACAGAGACGAAGATTGGAATGCCCTATGGCGCGTGCGCACCCAACGAACTGATGAGGGGTATTATGCTGAATTTGCCATTCCCTTTAAATCCATTCGCTACGATAAGCCGGTAGAAGGTGTTCCAATAGAATGGGGCATCACTTTCTTTCGACTAGCCCGTAAGGATTATGAAAAAACGGTCTTTCCAGCAATTCCTCAATCCTTTTCTGAAAACCGAATGATCTACGCAGCTAAGCTTACAGGACTGGAAGTCCCCCCACCCTCGGCCAATATCCGTATTGAGCCCTATGCCTTGTACCAATATGATGAAAACAAAGCAGGTGATGCATTGGTCGATAAATTGAATAATCCGAAGATTGGTGGTGACGTAAAATGGGCGATAAGTCCGAATGCAGTACTTGATTTGACCATTAATACCGATTTTGCTCAAGCGGATGTGGACCAAGCGGTAAACAACCTGGAGCGATTCAACATCTTTTTCCCAGAGAGGAGACAGTTCTTTTTAGAGAATTCCGGCATTTGGGCCGGTAGCAATAGTAGTTTTGTTCGTCCATTTTTTAGTCGTACAATAGGGCTTTCCAATAGTTTTAATGCGGCACCGGCACCACTGGACACAGGGGCAAGATTTACCGACCGTGATGAGAAGCGTACACTTGCCGCTTTAGTGGTTCGACAGCGCGAAACCGATGATAGTCAAGGCGCTACATTTGGGGTGGCACGTTACACGAAAAACTACGGGACGGAAAACAATTTTGGGGCTATGGTGACGTATCGACGTGATGATTCCCTGGCCGATTTGAATCTCGAAAGTCAAAATAATACAACGATATCTGTAGATGGTCTGATTCGCCCGAAAAGTGAATTATCCATAACCTATCTGTTATCGGCGTCAATGGATAGTGAAGTAGATAAATCTGGTTATGCTGGGCAATTTTTCATTGGTCAAACCACCAACAAATACTATTTGGGGTACTTGAATAATTTTGTTAGTGAAAATTACACGCCAGACATGGGCTTTGTGAGTCAAAAAGATGTAGTGTACCACAGTCCCGGAGGTTACGCCATCTTACGTCCGAAAAGCCTACCCTTTATTCGCCGATGGGATCCCGGTGTATTTGTGAACTACTATCATGATTTTGAGGATTTTGGACGTTTTCAGCAGGCCAACTTATACATCTTCCCAATATTCTTGTGGTTCAAAGACAACAGCTTTATCGAAACCTCGTTGACCCCTACTTGGCAAAATATCAATTTTGATTTTTCACCTTTAGGTCTTGACATTGAAGAAGGTCGGTACAACTATACCCGCTACACGCTTCGTTATAATTCCGATCGCTCCAAAAAGTTTTCAGGTTCCATTCGATATGATTTTGGTAATTTCTATAATGGTGTAAGAAATTCAGTGACAACCGGACTGCGATATGCTCCCGTGCCGCATGTGGTTATGAACACAACAACATCAATAATGTTGGCATTCGTTCTGAAGATTTAAATACCGATTTATATACCGCAAGTGTACGTTTGGCCTTGAACCCTCGGGTGCAACTTTCAACTTTTTATCAATACAATAGTTTCGACCAACAAGGGCGTTGGAACGTTCGCTTTAGTTGGGAGTATATGCCGCTTTCCTTTATTTATATCGTGCTTAACGATACTCAAACAGAATTATTTGACCCAATACAGCGCAGTACGCAGACCATTAGCAAGATTACTTTCTTAAAACAGTTTTAGGTTACTCGTTGAGAATAGTGGTCATGGCATAAATTTCTTCCAACAATGGAACAGTTAGGCCATCGCCCTCAGAACCAGCAAGCACAGAGGTTATTACTGCTTCTCCAATGATATGTCTACCCTTAAGCATGCCATCCTCTTCTTGATGCACCCCTTCAATAGGGTATTGCTCAAGATAATACGCCAAGTCTTCGTCCGTATAAGTGGTCTTAAGCCCCCAGATAGCATGAAAAATCAGAGGCTCTCCTTTTTCATTATCGCCCACATACAACATATTGTGCCCTTTTTTCCTTAGAATGGTTCGGAAGGGAATTCCTTTTATTTTGATACGCTCCATCTTTTCTTCCAAGCTACCAGTCAACTCGAATCGCTTTCCAATCTCAATCTGGTCTTTTGAATCTCTGGGCAACCAAATTTGGTACGTTGCCATAAAATCTCGAATCAATGAAGAACAATCCCTGTTCTCTAGATTCCCTCCCCAGCCATAGGGCCGGCCCAAGAGTTGCGAAACCAATTCTTCAAGATGTATTGCGTTGAACTCAAAATCCTTGAAGGCCAATAGTTTGCTCGATACTTTCGTTTTTAAGATTTTAGCTTCTTGATTTTCATCGGTATTCACATAATATGCCATAACTGAATTGTCATCCCTACCCTTTTCATAAGGCAATACCATGCCTAACTTGCCACTAACAGCGAAGTGAGACGTTACGTTTTTCAATTGAACCCTATCTGATAATGGCATGCCATAATTGCCAGTTTTCCACTGGTCAATAAAAGCTTTAGATGTTATCCCTAAATCTTGCATAGGCACCCATCCTTTATAATAGGGGCTCAATGCGTAACACCATTGTTTGTCATTGGTCAAATGGATTAATTGTACCGGTGTATTCGCCCAAAGATTGGTTTCTTGAAAGTAATCAAACGGAAAACCCTCACCTGCCTTGGAATAGCGGTCAAAACCAGGTCTATGTGATGGAATTCTTCTAAGGTTAGTATGGTTAACAACAATGCCCTTTTTCAAAAAATTAGGAAAACTTTCTTTGGAAACATTGCTCACAATCTCTTCCCTTAGAAATTTTTTATGTGGCTTTTTGTTTTCACCATACCATTCATCATCACTTAGATAGCTTTGTAAATACGACAAATCCTTTCCAGGGAATGAAGCTAAAGAAGCCATTACTTCCTCCTCACTTAAGGTCCAGGGCATGAAATAGTTTTGAAGAAAATCCGCTTTTGTCTCCGAGGATATCACGGTAGTCTCCTCAGGATATTCCAAGGCTGTTTTCGAATAACGCTTAATCTCAATTTTAGAAACTTCCTTTGGTTTTTCGGTACAACCTGAAACTTGAAATAGCACTAGCAACAACAAAGGGATTCGTAAGCAAAAAGATTGCTTTTTTTTCATAATCCTACAAATTTTACTCAAGGATAAGTTCGTGTTGGGCGTGCTCCCTGATTTTGGTTTCAGATATCCAATAAGGTATCCACTCCCCTGTTTTCCATTGCTCTAATTGCGATTTATGATATGGGTGAAAAATTCGCGCTGCGCTACCCCCTGAGACCACACCCATAAGTTTTTCTGTATCGTTCATATCCGCAACCATTCGAAACGAGCTAAACCAACTGGTTTCAAAATCATGCGTCTTTGTCACCGTTGAGCCCCCCCTGTTCAATGTTTGTGTAGAACCTTGTTTGGGTAGCAATTCCGCTCCCAGAAGGGAACTTCCAAATCCGTTTTGTTTAATTGGGCTGTAGAAATAAACGGTATGCAAATCACCCCATTGCCAATCTGATGTATCATCCCCGAATTTTTCGGTCAATACTTCTTTGGTACGCAGCCCTGATTGAATGACCAAATCAGATAGGGTTTCTTTATTTGGAGTTTCTATATTGTCAATAAAGGGGTGGTCTGTCAACATCAAACTATCCAGTCTTTGGTTCCAGTAGTAGCCATTTTCCCAAAACATATCCTCCAGCTGATCCGGCAATTCATCATCAAGAATATGAAAGAGCAATTCGTTATAAAGCACATTATAGACCGATGCCCCTATTTCTTCAATCTCGTCTTCCTTATTCCATTCCTTTAGGATGATAGCAATGTCCTGCGTTTCTTCATTTTTTTCTAAAAATGAAACAAATACCGGCACCAATTTTTCTGCCTGCATGTTCTTGACATCAAAAATGAGGTTCCACAAATCGTCTGCCTCTAAGGTGTCAGTGGTAGCAAAAACTTCCTTCAATCTTTCGTAGCGATAGTAGGGTGAAAAGTGATTGGAATAGTAATATGGATAATCATCAGGTCTTGTATCATGGTTGGCCGTACCCACCCATCCCCTTTCCGGATTGATCATGTGCGGCAGTTCTTCTTTTGGAATAAAACCTTGCCATGATGATGACTTGTTTCCTAATATTGGCTTTTCCCCAATAGAATTTTCGCGAATAGGTACGAGCCCGGTGGCCTGATGCGCTATATTTCCCTTGGTGTCGGCGAACACATAATTAAAGAACATATTATCCATACCGTACAACACATTGCGAAACGACGTGACGTCTTTAGCTTCCAATAAGCGGTCAAAACCTAACGTATTACTCCGGGTTTCGGCCAACGACCATTTTAAACTCACCACATCATCGGTCTGAATTCTAAAGACTGAAAAATCGGATATGATAGGTCCACGCTGGGTTGAACGAATTTCAAGTTCAACATCGGTGGTATCTTTGACTGAAATCACTTCTTTTCGTATTTCGAAAGCTATTTTAGAACTGTCTTGGACATAAAAATCCCCATCCACTTCTTCAATAAACAAATCTTGACTGTCGCCATAGGCATTTGTAACACCGAACGAAACGAACTCATTGCGCCCAGAAAGTAGCCCAGGTATACCCGGTGTTGCAATACCTACGGCCTTAAACTCAGGGCAAATCAAACCTATGGGATAAAACGTACCCGGTAAAACACGAGCATCAACGTGGGGGTCATTGGCCAAAATGGGCTTTCCTGATTTTGAACGTTCTCCCGAAACGGCCCAGTTGTTTGAGCCAAATGCTGGGTAAGGCAATAATGGATTTGAACGTTCTTCATATGCAACCTCTTTAGCCAAATCAGAGGTAGTTATGGCTGTGGAATCCCCATCAAACGATAATGGTTTGGTACGATCCAAATTCACTGATAAAGGGAGTAGTTCAGATGCGTTTTCCATACTAGCAGCCAAATTCAAACTCAAAATCTCATCATCCATATTTTGACTATGAAACAACCCAATGAAGTGGGTAACCGATACAATATCCAATGGTTTCAAAGGTTTTGGTTCCATGCCCAACAAACTTAGCTCTAATGGATATTCATCTTTCCCGGCTTCCAGATAAGCATTGAACCCTTCGCAATACCAATTCAATACTTGCTTCGTTTGATCGTCTAAATATTGAAAACTTCGTTCAGCATTACCATATAAATCCAGTACCCGCATCTTAATGTCAGATTGCAACATCGAGCCACCCACGAGCTTAGCTGCCTCCCCTTTTATCAGGGCCCTGTAAAATTCAATTTGAAAAAGACGGTCTTGAGCGGTTACAAAAGCTTGACCCCGTATAGCGTCAGCTTTGTTTTTAGCAATGACATAGGCAATACCGTGTTCATCCCGAATGATTGAGATGGGCTGTTCATTGACAGAAATATCGAAAGCGCCATCCCGTTTAAAATTATTGCTATTCGTTATCCAAACAAAACCAATCATAATCAGGACCAGTAATAGTCCTATGAACACCAAAATGCGTTTTTTCATGTGTTTAAAATTTTTAATAAACCCCAATTAAGGGATTTAAAAATTTGAGAACCCATGCGACCACTCGTAGCACTCGTTCTCTCATGAATTTATTTTCATCATTACGAAATGTAATTTCTGATTAAAAAAATTCATGTTCGTTTCATGTATATAAAGTTTTTTACTTCTCGCCTACCGATATCTGAGGCATGCTCTTGGTCTTCTCATTGATTGTAG
>CAYNUM010000105.1:0-7137 GCA_964400025.1 uncultured Croceivirga sp. | reverse complement strand
ACAGATTCACTACATAAAGGGGATTCGTATTTTTTCTCAGAACTCAAACGCTTAAAAATGGTAGTACAGGCGGTAGAGAATGATATTTATTTTGTGCTCCTCGACGAAATATTAAAAGGTACCAATAGTACTGATAAAGCAGTAGGTTCCAGAAAATTTCTTTCGCGTTTGGTACGCGCAAAAACAACTGGCATTATTGCCACCCATGACCTAAGCTTATGTGAAGCCGCCAACGAGTATCAAAATGTGGCCAATTACCATTTGGATGCCACCATTGAAAATGACGAACTAAGCTTTGATTATTTACTAAAAGAAGGGGTAAGCAAAACAATGAACGCCTCTTTTTTGCTTAGAAAAATGGATTTGATTTAAAGTCCCTTTAGTTGTGTGTTATGGAATGAATCTGCTTGAAGTCGCAGTAGTTCTTCGGCTTTTGCTTTTTTGTATCGATGCAGTTCTTCCTCTGATTTGACCTCCTCATAAATTTGTTGGTTCATTTCTGCATCAGTTGACAACAACAATTTACGCTGTTCGACTTTTTGGGTAACCCAAGTGGCGACCACACTTTCTTGCTCCTCGAATTTGTAATCGTATTCCCCTTTAGGTGCTAATAATTTTGCAATAATTGGGGCCGTTTCGATAGCCAAAAACAGTAAAAAGATAAAGAAGGAGGGAAGCCAAGGCAGTTTGCCCAATGCGTTGATTCTAGCCATTAATCCGTCAAAACCGTCAATGACCGGTTGTGCAGTATTTACTGCGGATTCATAATCTAAATTAAGCGCTGCGATTTGTTTTTCGATGTTCACTATTTTCTCTCCATTCGAAATTTTGAGAGCATTTAATTCAGCGAGGTAGGCATCGTGTTTTTCGCGTTTTTCTTTGTAAACGGGACCTTTTCCCAAGAGACCTGTTCCAGCCGTTCCTTCGGCCTCTGAAATATAGGTGTCGTAAAGCGCATTTGTTTCATTCTCTTTATCAGCTATTTCATTTTTAAGATTGGAAATATCTTGATTCAGACTTTCTATTTTTGGTGTATACTGTAATGCCAACTGTTCTTTATTGGCCAAGGTCATTGCATTTTTTTCTTCCAAAAGCACTTGATTGATTTCTTTTTCGAAAATTTTCATTTCCAAAGGTTTAGAAATCACAATGGCGATTATTATGGCCAAAACAATACGCGGTGCTGCTTGCAACAATTCACTTTTAAAGGAATCTCTTTTTTTAATGGTTGAAACAATATATCGGTCGAGATTAAAAATTAACAGTCCCCAAATGAATCCGAAAAAAATGGCCGTGTAAATATTGTCGAAGACGGTATAAAGGGCGTAACCCGATGCAATAAAGGCCATGACCGCTGTAAAAAATACAGTGGCCCCTATACCGACATATTTATTTTGTTCGCCTTTGGAACAAGTTTCCAGAATAGCGCTGTCCGCTCCGGAACAGAAGATGAAAAAATGGTGCAACATGATAGTGTTCGTTAAGGTTCATTACTTGATTTTAACACCTTTGTGCCAAATAGCTCTCCTTTGAAGGTTGGCGAAGGAGCGTTGTTGGCAGTAGGAATTCAAAAGTGATGTTATTAGAACGCAACTTTATAGGTTTTGTTACAAAAAAGCCTTCAAAATGAAGGCTTACGATGATTCTTGTATGTTCTTGAACCGATTAATCTTGTTTATTGATAACTATTGGGTCTTTCGTTATCCTAACTTTTGGATTGTTCGTGTTTGTTCGAGTGGTTTCAATATTGAGGTTTTTATTCTTTTTGAGTAATTCTATTGCCCTGTCTGAGGATATTTCCTTTCCCTCAAAGTAGAAACTGGCACCTTTTTTGGCCATTTCAATAACATGGTCCAAAGGTGTTGGTGGTGTCGGTGGTGCCGCTGGTTTTGGAATTTCTCGTACTTCGGGAGGAGAGCGAAATGTCCTAGAGTCTGGTGGCTCAGGGAAGTCTGGAAAAGGCTCTGCATCTGCACGTTGTTTGTCAGACATGATTCCGTAAATCTTTTTAATCAGTTCTACCTCCTTCATTTTAATGAACATTTCGTCCTTCGGCATTGCATTGTATTTTTTTGCAAGGGCATTATAAATCTTCATTTGCTCCCTAGAAGCAGATGTTTGTTCAGTTTGCGGTACTTTAGTAAATACTTTTTCAATACTTCGTTTTTGTTTATCAGACATGTTGTTCTGTAGCTTAAGCATTCTCTCGGTTTCACTAAGAAGAACCCGATTCTTGCCTGTTTTGTTGTTTTCGAACTTCTCTACCAGGTCTATGTACTCTTGAAATTGCTTTTTTGAAAGACCTTTAATTGTAAATTGGTTGTTTGGGGCAGATTGAACTTGCTTTTTATCCTTAAAGTAGATATTCCCGTTTGAGTCATGAAGTTCTTCATTTTTCAATTCGAAAGACCAATATTCGTGACCATAGGAAAAACCAAAACCTTTGTGTCCTGCACCAGAAGGATAAAATTTATTCGTGCTGCCATTCATGGTTAAATTACAAATGAAGGCATCAGTATAATTTTCAATTTCAAGTTCAATAGTACCATCTGTACTTTTCCAAAGACCTTCGTACTTCTTTCGAAAACTATTTTCGAAGCGTATATATTCCTTTCCTCTAAACTGTATGACATTTTCTTCTTTGTCCAATACCAATTCAAATGAAGTACCCGGATATTGCACAAAATGGCGATTGTTTATGTTAACAATCGGAATTTCGCTATACCCTTGATAAAAGTTCAGGTTTTTTCCATCTGATGCTATTGAAAAGGCAAGTCGTTCCATGGGTTGGTCTAACCATAAACCATCAATTGATGATTGGCTCGGGTTCGTATAAATCGTTTTCCTCTCACAGAAACCAGATAGCAATAGCGCCAGTAATGGCAGTAATAATAAGCTTTTCGCAATGATTGTCTTTTGTGATGTCTGTTTCTTCATGACTGTAAATCGTTTTTTGATTGATGAATAAGTAATGGCATTGGCCATTTTGATTGACTGATATTTGTAAACACTTTCTTTCGATAAATAGGAAAGAAGGGTGTTTTGATAGGTTTTAGCTGTAAAGTCTTTATTTAACACTGCGCTATCGGCCAGAAATTCATGATTTAATTTGATGTTCCTTTTATATAGGAAAATCAAGGGGTTGAACCAAAAAACCAATTGCAGCAATTCAATAAATAGAACGTCTAGACTATGATATTGCCTTGCATGGGTCTCTTCATGAATCAGGACTTCTGAGGGAATTGCATTGTCTTCCAACGCTTGTTTATTCAAAAAGATATAGTTAAAAAATGTGTGTGGAGGCATTTTTTGCTGAAGCAGTACCTGGGTGAAAGATTTATGTTTTCTTTTTTGGTTTTTCTGGATGCGACGAATAATCTGAAACAAATGTTTTGAAAAGCGAAATGCGAATAGTATGAAGCCAATAAAATACAAGGTCAATAGAATAGCTTCCCAGTTAATTACTTCCATATCTGTTGTGGGCGGGGCATTTGAAACAACAATACCTTGATTGGTAGGGCGGGCGAAAGTCGAATCCATGCTTGGTGAAATCTGTACGAATTCTTCAAAAACCAATGTGGGTATTAGTAGTGATGTGATTAGTGCGCCCAAGAGAAAGAATCGTTTAATAATGTGCATGTTCTCTTTTTCCAACAAAAGCTTGTAGAACAAAAGAAATGCAGCCATACAGGCACCTGATTTTAAAAGATAGTCCAACATGATTATTTGTCTTTTAATTGTTGGTCAATGATTCTCTTTAGGTTTTCCAATTCTTCTTTGCTCAAATTGGTTTCCTCGGTAAAGAAGGAAGCAAACTGACTTGGGCTGTCATTAAAAAAGTTTTTAATTAGTCCTTTTACATGTTTTGAAAAATAATCCTTCTTCCTTACTAAAGGATAGTATTCTCGTGAACGTCCATAACTCTTATAGGACACAAAACCTTTGTCTATCATTCGTTTTAGTAACGTCGCCACAGTGGTCGTTGCCGGTTTAGGTTCTGAATACGCTTCCAAAAGGTCTTTCATAAAAGCCTTTTTCAATTTCCAAATGATGTTCATCAGTTCTTCCTCAGACTTGGAAAGGGTCATGTTCTATAAGCTTAGAATTTGCTCTACAAACATAGAATAAATATTTATATTCTACAAATGTAGAGTTAAAATAACCTAGATTTAAAATGAGAGATGGTCTAAGCCAGTGATACAAACCACATATCAATTTCTCCTTTGCCTTTGGCACTAATTTTTCCTCGGTATCTGAAAATAAAATTGGTATTGTCTTTTATCAGCTCATAGGTGTTTTGAGAAATATTGACCGAGCCAACTTCTCCGTTGCTCTCCATTCTTGATGCTGTGTTGACCGTGTCACCCCAGACATCATATTGAAATTTTTTGACCCCCACGATACCGGCAACTACAGGTCCTGTATGAATGCCCAACCGCATCTCAAAGGTGAATTCTCCAGATGCCTTTTTTTCTGCGATATGCGATTTCATAAAATCTTGCATCTCTAAACCTGCCAGAACGGTATTCAGGACGGAGGTATCTGAGGGAACCGGCAATCCACCAGCAGCCATATAGGCATCACCAATGGTCTTTATCTTTTCAATACCATACTTTTCGCATATGCGGTCAAAGGCCTTGAAGCAATCATTGATTTCACCAATTAGTTCTTGCGCTGATATTTTAGCTGATAATTCGGTGAAACCTTTGAAATCGGTGAACAAGATGGAAACCATGTCAAAATCTCGAGCTTGTGCCTCACCTTTTTCTTTTAGCTCTTCGGCAATTTCAGCAGGTAGAATGTTCAATAATAGGTTTTCAGAACGGTTTTTCTCTTTCTCTATAATCGCCTTTGATTTCTTTACGTAGCGCCAACGGCTAAAGAAACCTGCAGCCAAAATGAGAAATAGCATTCCTACTCCAATAGCGATGTTACGATTTCGGTCTTTTCGCCTGACCTCTTCTTGATGTTTCATTTCAACTTGTAGGTCTTTTTCTACCTGTGCCAAGCTATCGGCCAACACCTGTTTTGAAAATTCCATTTGCTGCAACTTCATGGCAGTTTCTTCGTTTTGAAGACTATCGGAAATGGAAAGCATTTTTTCATAATTTTCTAGGGCCAGAGTTGGATTTTTTAGTGCTCTGTGCACCTTATACAATAGTTCATAAGAGGCTTGTTGATTCCCTAAGTCGCCAATTTTAATTGATTCAACAAGACTTTTCTGACCAGCTGATATGGCTTTTGAATATTCTTTTTTTATGAAATGAATATCCGCAATCTTCAATCTTGTGTTGATGCCTCCCTGTATATCTTTGATTTCTTCGCTGATTTGAAGACTTTCTTTCAAAAATTCATTTGCTTTTCCAAATTCCTTCATTTCAAACCATGCACTGCCAATTCCTCCTAATGCCGAAGCAATACCAAGTTTACCATCTATTTCTTTTTCAATTTTTAAAGCTTTTTCATAATATTCTATCGCTTTGTCGTATTCCCCTTTATCTACATAAAGATTTCCGATGTTATCATACATAGGGGCATTGGAAGTTTCCTTACCAAGACTGTTATTTATCTCTACACTTTCCATGTAATATTCCAACGACCTATCAAAATTACCCTGTGCCCTATATATGCTTCCAAACTCGTTTAAAACACCACTTTTTCCATCTAAGTCATCTGTTGCTTCATAGAGTTTTAGACTCCTTTCGTAAAAACTTAAAGCTTTTATATGGTCTTCATTATCATGGTAAACATATCCTGTCCTGGTCAAAATATTGGCAATTCCGATGCTATCTTTAATTTTTTCAGCCAGTTTCAAGCCTTCTCCATAACTCTTCAAGGCTTCGGCATATTCACCTATACGAAAATGGGAATAGCCTTTTAAGTTTAGAGCGTCTACCATCCCAATGGTATCCATTGTTTCATTTGTGAATAGATAGAGTTTTTTTGCCCAGACGACGGCACTATCGGGTTTTGAGCGAAAAGGTCCTTTATAGATATATTCTTTTAAGGCATCGACCCTGGTAGTATCGGGTAGATTTTTGTTTTCCCAAATGGTAAACAGGGAATCTAATTGATTTTGCGCTACCCCCAAATAAGGAATTACGAACCAAAGGCTTATTAGAATTAGCCTACCCAGTTTTAGCATTACAATAGGTTAAGAACTAACTGATAAATAATAATGACGAATAGTAAACCCAAGCCCATGGCTAAAAATAGAATGGCGCGTTTTACATTTTTGAACTTCCAGTCGGCAATTTTGGAAATGATAAAAATCTGCTCTCCGAGTTGCTCGAAAAGCTGCTTTTCGTCAAGGCTTATATTGTAGAATGTGCGAGAAAATTCTTTGATATTTCCAAACTTCGTAATAACATCCCCAAAGAAAAAAATGTTATCGTCATAGTCTTCTTCAATCTTTGGAATAAAACATCGAATACAGAAATATATTGATATAGCAGTACATATAAACCAGAGCGCTATTAAGAGATACACAATGATGTTTAGGTCCGAGGCAATCAAAAAGGTCTTTCCACTATCATAAATGAAATTGAGCAAGATGCCATAAAATGATAGAATAAGGCCAGCCTTAATCTCACTTGCCTTGATCAAACTATTAACGTGATTCATGCTACCCCAGTAATGGTCAACCAGTTCTTCGGTATGGTCACCTTTACTAATGTTGGAAGCTTTTTTTGAAACTGCAGATTCCCTCTTTTTATTATCGTGAGCAGCCATGGGTACTGTGGTTGGGTTGAGATTTAGAAATGCTGGTCATTTCTTATTCAACATGACATTGACCAACAAATGATCGGCAAAACACAATCAGTAGAAAGGTAATGAAAATTGAATTAATTGGAATTTTTCATCCAATACTCCTAGCTCAACCTAATTTCGAAAGAACAGGCACTATTGAATTTGATATCAATTGCTTTGGCTCATTTCTGCAAAATATTTGTAGAAATAAGGAATGGTTTCGATACCCTTTAAAAAGTTGGAAATTCCATAATGCTCATTTGGGGAATGAATATCATCACTGTCCAAACCAAAGCCCATTAGAATGGTCTTTCTCTTTAGCTCTTTTTCAAAAAGCGCCACAATAGGGATACTCCCTCCCCCTCTTTTAGGAATTGGAGTTTTGCC
>CAYNUM010000104.1:0-7140 GCA_964400025.1 uncultured Croceivirga sp. | reverse complement strand
TACATTCTCTTTTTTGATCTTCCATAATATTTGCATCACCTCTTCTTCGGCTTTGGTCAACTGCTTCATTCAACTAATTTTTTAGTTATAAGAATGTTTAAATATAACTAAAGTTTTAGTTTAAACTAATTTTTTAGTTATAAAATTTATTTTCGTTAAAAATCTGTGTAACAAAATCGCTCTACATTTGTCTAATCAACAAAGACGTTTGTTTTGGATATAGCACTTGTAATCATTGGTTTTGTCTTTACCCTTATCGGGATTTTGGGAAGTTTTTTACCAATTCTACCTGGACCGCCCTTGAGTTGGGCAGGACTTTTATTGCTGCATTTAACGAAAGCCGTGCCCGATAATTGGTGGTTTTTGGGAATTACCTTGTTTTTCGCATTATTGATAACCGTGTTGGACTACGTTGTTCCAGCCATGGGTACCAAAAAGTTTGGAGGAAGTAAAGCCGGTATGTGGGGAAGCATTATTGGTTTAGTTCTCGGACTCTTTCTACCCATACCTGGCGGTATCATTGTAGGTGCCTTTGTGGGTGCTTTAGTGGGCGAATTGACACAGAATACTGATAATAAAAGAGCCTTAAAAGCTGCATTTGGTTCGTTTCTAGGGTTTTTGACCGGTACTTTTATGAAATTTTTGGTTACTGTGGTTTTTGCCGTTTTGTTCATCGGCAAGGTTATTACCCATGCCACAGCATTGAATCCATTTTAGCGGACTTCTACATTTTGGACTACTAAGATTCCAATCAGATTGTTGTCACTAGAATTCCTTCAAAGTAAGCTGAGTCCGCCTATTCCATCCATTCTACTTTTTCAGCAATTGGTCTTCGTTCACCTTCTTGGAGTGGCCCCTCGAAATACCCCATATATAAAAATCCCAAACAGCGTTCACCATCGGCAAATTCGAAAAACTCGTCCATATATTTTATCAATCCTGGTGAGCTCCAATAGCATCCAAGGTTCAATTCTGTGCAAGCCAACCACATGTTTTGTACGGCCATTGCCGTTGCGGCCACTTCTTCCCATTCGGGTAGGCTTTCCTTTGGGTCACGTTGCATACAAATAGCTATAACAGCACCCGCGCGAGAAGGGTTGTCAAGTAATTTTTTGATTTTAATAGTCTTGGGCCGTTCTTCTATTTCCTGATATTTATTGGCTAAAAAAGTACCTAAAGCCTCTTTGGAGTTACCCATTAAAACCTTGAACCGCCATGGTTCTGTCTTTTTATGATTTGGGGCCCAGTTAGCGGTTTCCAGTATTTTCGCAATAGTTTCTTTTGCGATGGGCTTGTCTATATATTGTGCAGGAAAAACGCTCCTTCTTTTTTCAATTAATTCAAATATCATATCAAACAATTTTTATCAAAGATAATTTGAATATGGCGATTTAGCTCTTGAACAAAAGGTCGAGACAATGTTGTAAAACTGGATTTCTATTGTCTTTTTTCCAGATCACGGAAAGGGCGGCGCGTTGCTTTGTTTTTTGAAGTTCAATGAATTTGACCTTCATGCCAAATCCCTTGGTCAAAGCGGTAGGAATTATGGCCACCCCCATACCCTTCTCAACCAATCTAAAAATTGTCAAGGCATGAACCGACTTGTGATGCACTTTTGGTATAAAACCGGCATCTTCACAAATACTCATGACCGTATCAAAATATTGTGGACTATATTCTTTCGAAAACAAAATGAAATTTTCGTCCTTAACTTGAGCCATTCCTTTGAAATTTTCATTTTCTAGGGCATGGTCTTCTGGTACAACCAAAGAGAAGGTATCCACGAAAACTGATGTACTACTTAGTCCTACGGGTACCCTTCCAACCCGAACAAATCCCAAATCCAACTTATCCTTAAGCAATAAATTCAACTGCGCTTGGTTTGACAATTCCTCTAAACTAGTGTGTATTTGAGGGTATTTGTGCTGTAAACCAACCAATAAATCAGGAACCACATTTTGCATCGCAGAACCTAAAAATCCTATACGTATTTCACCCAAAGCTCCAGAACCTATCAAGGTTGTCTGCTTGATGCTCTGATTTAGATGGTTTAAAATATATTCGGCTTCCTTCTTTAAAAATTCACCGGCAGCGGTCAGTTTTACCTTCTTTTTATCCCTAACAAAAAGAGCGACGCCTAAAATTTCTTCCATTTGCCTTATTTGTGTGCTAAGGCCGGGCTGGGAGATAAATAGTTTTTCTGCGGCCTTTCTGAAATGCAACTCTTCCGCAACAGCCAAAAAATATCGATAATGGCGCAATTCTATTTGATAATTTTTAGTTATCATTTATTACATAAATAAGTATTGGTGATTATCAAATATAGGATATAACTTTAAATCTCGATAAATCGCAGTAATGAAGGACTTTTTGTACGGTGAGGAGACCTTAACCACAGGCAAGGCAATCAGTATTGCAAATCATCTACTACAAGGAAAATTATCGGAAAACACCAAAGATCGAATTAGAAAAAGCGCCATAAATGTTGAGCAAATGGTTCAGCGTGGCAGTCCTGTTTATGGCATCAACACGGGGTTTGGACCACTATGTACCACTTCGATATCCGCCGAAGAAACTAAAATTCTACAAACGAATATTTTAAAAAGTCATAGTGTTGGTGTGGGTGAACCGATTTCATCGAAAATTGCCAAACTCATGCTCATCACCAAGGTTCACGCCTTGGCCCAAGGGTATTCAGGGGTTCGACTTGAAACAATAGAACGTATTCTTTGGCATATAGAACAAGATATCATTCCCATTGTACCATCACAGGGATCTGTGGGGGCCTCAGGTGATTTGGCACCGCTCTCACATTTGTTCTTACCCCTAATCGGACTTGGAAAAGTGAAATCAAATGAAAGGGTCCTATCCACCTCATCAATACTCAAAAAGTTCAATATGAAACCTTTGGTACTTGGGCCTAAAGAAGGACTAGCATTGATCAATGGTACCCAATTCATTCTGGCCCACAGTATTTTGGTTCTGGAAAAACTTCAAAATTGCCTCAAACAAGCCGACATCATTGGAGCCATGATGCTAGAAGGGCTTCAAGGATCTTTAAGTCCGTTTCATGAAAAATTACATCAGCTCCGTCCGTTTAAAGGGAGCCAACATGTGGCGGGAAGAATTCGCACCTTACTAAAAGGTTCTGAAATTTTGGAAGACCATATCGATTGTGACCGTGTTCAAGACCCCTACTCGTTACGCTGCATCCCTCAAGTACATGGGGCCTCAAGAAATGCATGGTTACACTTAAAGGAACTGGTTGAAATTGAATTGAATTCGGTAACCGACAACCCAATCATTTTGGATGACACCAATGCCGTCAGCGGGGGTAATTTTCACGGACAACCCCTAGCAATGGCTTTGGACTATGCAGCAGTGGCAGCTTCTGAAATTGGTAATATCTCAGACCGCAGAATTTACCTTGCCCTGGAAGGAGGTCATGGGTTACCGCAATTGTTAATGAAAGACACCGGTATAAATTCTGGCTACATGATTCTTCAATATACCTCGGCTGCCCTTGCAAGTGAAAACAAGAGCCTTTGTTTTCCGGCCAGTGCAGACAGCATACCCACTTCAATGGGACAGGAAGATCACGTTAGCATGGGATCGATTAGTGGCAGAAAGGCAGTACAAATTGTTGGAAATGTTGAGAAAATTTTAGCCATTGAGTTGTTGACATCAGCACAAGCTTTCGAATTTAGAAAACCGATGAAATCAGGGGTTTTGTTAGATGAAGTTCATAAATTTCTGAGAACAAAAGTCTCCTTTGCGGAAGAAGACAGGGTTTTTGCCGATGATATACAGATTGCAATTGCCTTGATAAAATCAGGAGATATTCCTCAATTGATTGAAAGTGTCATGCTTGAAAAAAATATTACTTGGGGCACCCGACATAGAAACGAATTCGAATCACTCTAGCCATGAGCAAAAAAATACTTTTCGGGCCGTTTAATCAACTATTGCCCCTATCACATTTACCATTAAAAGGAGCGTTACCAGATGAACGGTTAACGATTATAGAAAGTGGGGCAATATTGGTTTCTGGGGATACGATTTTGGAGATAGGTCGATTTTCTGACCTGAAATCCAAAGCTGATCATATTGAATATTTTGAAGCAGGTAGTGTTTGTTTACCGGGCTTTGTTGATGCGCATACCCATATCTGTTTTGGTGGGTCTCGGGCCAACGATTATGCCATGCGCAATGCCGGTAAATCCTATCTAGAAATTGCCAAAGCTGGTGGCGGCATATGGGACACCGTTACCAAAACACGACTGGAATCGGAAGCTTCTCTTATTACCGGAATTTTAGAGCGGGCACAAAAACATCTCTCGAATGGGGTAACTACCATTGAAGTAAAAAGTGGTTACGGGCTCTCGGTTGAAGAAGAACTAAAAATGCTTCGCGCCATAAAAAACGCCAATGCAAATACTCCTGCTGATTTGGTAGCTACCTGTTTGGCGGCCCATATGGTGCCCAAAGATTGGAACGGCACACCAGAAGGTTATTTGGAAGAAATTGCATCTAACCTTTTTCCTATTTTAAAATCTGAATCTTTAACTAACCGAATCGATGCATTTATTGAAGAAAGTGCATTCAACCCCCACCAAATAAGACCTTACTTTCAAAAGGCACAAAAAATGGGCTTTGACCTAACCGTGCACGCCGATCAATTCTCGTCTGGTGGTAGTCAAGTAGGGGTCGATTGGGGTGCCATCAGCGCCGATCATTTAGAGGCCAGCGGCAAAAATGAAATTGAAATTTTGGCCAAAAGTGAAACTATTGCAACTGCCCTACCCGGTGCTTCAATCGGTTTGGGGTGTGCGTTTACCCCTGCAAGAAAATTGTTGGATTCAGGAGCTTGCCTGGCCATCGCTAGTGATCATAATCCGGGGTCCGCACCGATGGGCAATTTATTGGCTCAGGCCAGCATTTTGGGAACTTTTGAAAAATTGAGCAATGCCGAGATTTTGGCAGGTATCACATATCGAGCAGCGGGGGCCTTGAATCTGCAAGACCGGGGATGCCTATCAAAGGGAAAGCTAGCTGATTTTTCAATATTCCCTACAAAGAACTATCAAGAAATTACTTACCATCAAGGGCAATTGACTCCTTGCGCCATGATAAAGAATGGAATAAAAATATATTGATATGGCAACGACATTGGCCCAAAGCTTTAAGGAGCAAATCGCACAGGGTATTCCGAGCACTTTACCCAATAAAAAACCACGAGAAAAGGAGGGGAATCCGGCACCTAAGAGGAAAGATATTTTATCACAAGCTGAAAAAAAGTTGGCACTTAAAAATGCGCTGCGCTACTTTCCGGCTAAATGGCATTCTGAATTGGCTCCTGAATTTGCGGCTGAACTAAAAGAATTGGGTCGTATTTATATGCATCGGTTCAAACCAGAATATGCGTTGCATGCCCGACCGATTGATGCTTATCCTGCAAAGTCTCAATCTGCTGCTGCAATTATGTTGATGATTCAAAATAATTTGGATCCGGCGGTGGCACAACATCCAAACGAGCTTATTACATATGGGGGCAATGGAGGGGTATTTCAAAACTGGGCGCAATACCTGCTCACCATGAAATATCTATCAGAAATGACCGATGAACAAACGCTTCATATGTATTCAGGGCACCCGATGGGGTTATTTCCTTCCTCAAAATCTGCTCCTCGAGTGGTTGTTACAAACGGCATGATGATTCCCAATTATTCGAAACCTGACGATTGGGAAAAATTCAATGCCCTGGGTGTTACCCAATACGGTCAAATGACAGCAGGTTCTTACATGTATATAGGGCCTCAAGGTATTGTTCACGGAACTACGATTACAGTAATGAACGCCTTTCGAAAAGTTCTTAAAAAAGGAGAATCCACTCAAGGAAAAGTTTTCTTGACAGCCGGACTTGGAGGAATGAGTGGCGCGCAACCAAAGGCAGGCAATATTGCTAAATGCATTACAGTCTGTGCAGAGGTAAATTCGAATGCCGCACGAAAACGATATGAACAAGGTTGGGTAGATGAATTATTCGATAATTTGGATATGCTCATTCAACGGGTGAAAAATGCCATATCGCAGAGCGAAGTGGTTTCAATTGCCTACGTGGGGAATATCGTCTCGGTATGGGAGCGTTTTTTTGAGGAGGGCATATTCGTGCACCTCGGTTCTGACCAGACCTCTTTGCACAATCCTTGGGCAGGTGGCTATTACCCGGTCGGCTTGTCTTACGAAGAGGCGAATGATATGATGGCCAAAGACCCCAATAAATTCAGGGAAAAGGTTCAAGAATCGTTACGTAGACAGGTAACTGCCATCAATAAACACACCGCAAAGGGCACCTATTTCTTTGATTACGGTAATGCTTTCCTATTAGAAGCCTCTAGGGCGGGTGCTGCAGTATTGGATGAAAACAATATTGATTTTAAGTACCCCTCGTACGTACAAGATATTCTTGGCCCCATGTGTTTCGACTATGGTTTTGGTCCGTTTCGTTGGGTATGTAGTTCGGGCAGCCCCGAAGACCTAAAAAAAACAGATGAAATTGCTCTCGAAGTAATGAAGGCCATTAAAATGAAGGCACCACAAGAAATTCAGCAACAGATGCAAGACAATATCACCTGGATTGCTGAGGCTGAAAACAATAAATTGGTGGTTGGTTCACAAGCTCGAATACTTTATGCTGATGCCGAGGGACGTGTCAAAATTGCTGAGGCTTTCAACAGGGCAATTGCAGCAGGAGAGCTTTCCGCGCCGGTAATTTTAGGACGCGACCATCATGACGTGAGTGGTACCGATTCGCCTTATCGCGAAACCAGTAACATTTATGATGGCAGCCAATTTACCGCTGATATGGCAATTCATAATGTCATTGGTGATGGATTTCGAGGTGCTACCTGGGTTTCAATTCATAACGGTGGCGGTGTAGGATGGGGTGAAGTCATCAATGGCGGGTTTGGGCTGTTCTTAGATGGTTCAGAAGAAGCCTCCAACCGTTTACGGAATATGCTTTTTTACGATGTGAACAATGGTATCGCACGCCGTAGTTGGGCACGTAACAAAGAAGCACAATTTGCAATAAAGAGAGAAATGGAACGTTCCCCTGAACTTCAGGTAACAATACCAAAT
>CAYNUM010000103.1:0-7144 GCA_964400025.1 uncultured Croceivirga sp. | reverse complement strand
GGTCATGTTCTCTTTTCTCGAACCGTCAGCAGACATCAATAAAATTTCTCCATTGCTCAAGGTCTTTCCCCATGAAATCGCCAACCATTTACTATCTGGGCTCCACTTAAAATATTGATCCCCATCACGCATATGGTAGAGGTCGTCTGGAGTAAGCAGTGTTTTTTCAGATTTCGTCTTTAGATTGAGAAGTTTTAAGGTTCTTCTATCCTCAATATAGGCCATGTAGTTGCCATCCGGCGAAAACTCTGGAAGATAACAGTCGACATCTTTGCCCAAAACCAATTCTTCTTTAAAAACGGTCGCCGCGAAGAAATAGGGTTCTTCATTCCTTGTTTTTGTTGTTTTATAAATTTGCCATTTGCCCTCGCGTTCACTGGCATAGGCGACAGCCTTACCATCTGAGGTGAATTGCACAAAACGTTCTTGTTCTGGTGTGTTGGTCAGTCGCTTGGTCAAACCACCTTTTACCGCGGTAACAAACACCTCACCTCTTGCAATAAAGGCTATTTCTTTACCATTGGGTGAGATGGCCATTTCGCGAACACCAGAGTTTATCGATATGAATTGGTCTGCGTTTGCGCCATCTTGAGTTCTAATGATAATGTCAACTTTGTTTGGTTGACCCCCATCATTTAGTGTATAAATTTCACCATCATAACTAAAGGCCATTGTTCCATTACCCATCGATAATGAGCGCACAGGGTGGGTCTTTAAGCTGGTCAACTGTTGGCCTTGTGTAGGATTTTCCAGATCAAGTCGATGTACATTAAAACTCCCGCTTTCCTCACTCAGGTAATAGACGGTTTTACCGTCAGTCGATAACACTGGATTTCTATCTTCTCCGGCAAAAGCCGTCAATTTTGTGTGCTTATCGCCTTCAAAATCATATTTCCAAATGTCTCGGGTAATGGCAGACACATGATGCTTTCTAAATTCATTTTCATACCCCTTTCGGTCATGGTAGAGTAAAAAGGAACCGTCATTACTCAATTGTACGTCTTGGGCGGGCACTGTTAGGACTTGGTCAACCCTACCACCCTTTGCGGAAACTTCATACAATTCAGGTTGCACGCCTGTAGGATATTGACGATGTTTAACATGGTCTTGACGAACCGCTCCGAAGACAACCTTTGCATCATCATTCGAAAAGGTGTAGGGCATCTCATCATTACTATGAAACGTTAAACGCGTCGCCGACCCGCCGAGAGCATCCATTTTAAAGATGTCAAAATTACCATAGCGGTCAGAAGCGAATGCTAGTTGCTTTCCATCATTGCTCCATACGGCTCCATAATCATGAGCTTTGTGAAAGGTAAGCTGGGTTGCCACTCCCCCTGAGGAAGCAACTCGAAACAAATCTCCCTTATAAGTAAATACAATAGCCGAACCGTCTGGTGAGATAGAAGGATATCGAGCCCACTTAGGGTTGATTTGTGCGCTTAAAATTGCGGTCAGAATGAGTGCAACCGATAGGAAAATACCTCTCATGTTTCTAGGGTTTGGTTTGGCTGTGGAAGATAGTAAAAAGAAATGTTCACCAAGCGATAATACGATTTTGAAAATACTACCTATTATGGTTTTCCATAACAACCTTTTATATTTAAATATAATTTTAATTCAGCAATAAAAGGAATCCAAAGCATGAAAAGAATATTTCAATTACTAGCTCTTTTTTCAATTCTAATTTTTAGTCAATGTGAAAGCGAAAGCACTTCTTCAGTAGACACAATTATTGATGATGTGGGAGGTAATGAAGACAGTGATTCTGAAGCGGATGATAACTCAGATGGAGATAGCAATGAAAATACCGAAGGAGATGGTAGTAATGATGATAGCTCAGATGACGAAGGAGATAATAATGAAGATAGCAGTGATGCGGGTGAAACCTGTGACAACGAAGAAGCTGTATTTGACGAGGACGATTCCGATTCTGAATCCACATCAGAATGTGCTCAGCTCCTGAACGAAGGAACTGTGTCGTGTATTGCCAATGAAATTCCTTTCGTCTCCACAGGAATCCTTTCTGCTGGTGGTTATGAAGAGGTTGAAGGCGCATTTGTGTTTGGAGTTCTTGCAGGTGACGGAATTGATGAAAACGTTGATATAACAGCTACCGACCAAAGGGGAATAGCAATATTGTTAAGTTCAATTGATATGGGACTAGATGATGTTGAAGAAAATGTGGAGTATAGAGGCACCAATGGGGAAAATCTTTTTTCAGGAGGATTCGAGGTTTTAGCATCATATGTGAAAGTTGAAGATTGCGAAACGACCGAAATCGGCTTGGATATTTCTCCGACAGCGGTTATTGAGTTTTCTGAAATAGATAGAGAAAATCAATTGATAACAGGCACTTTCTCTTTCATTGCTTTTGATGAAGACAGTGGTATTACCTACCCGGTCTTAGAGGGTACATTTGAGAATCTATGGTACTGTGACCAAAGTACTATTGAAGGGAAGTTCCGTATTTTCGATGATAAATTAAAGCAGCTATTAGACCGATAAAAGCAAATACACTTAACATGATAAAAACATGTTGGTATCCAATTTCTTCACCTCGATTGGCATCTAATAGTAAACCATAAGCTGGTCCAGCAAAGATATCTGGAGTATATCCCACCAACGATATTAATCCAACGGCAGTTCCTGTTAATGTCAAGGGAATTTTCCCAACCTGCATCACTCCAAAATACAAAGCCCTGGTCGCATATACCCCTGCTGCGATTACAACGACTGATAAAAAGAACAGAAAAGTTGTTGTAGGTGCGATGATACCGCTAGCAAAGAGCAATCCCCCCACAAGGGTGATAACAAAACTGACCACCAACAACCAGGTTATCTTAAGTCGGTCAGCAATAAGACCAAATAGAATTCCAGTTGCGGGCCTTAAAAATTGCAATAGAGTTCCCACTTTTGCCGAATCTACCTGGTTATACAACATTACTTGCTCGGCATATTGTGAAACGATATCGGTGATTTTATATCCCACATAACCACAAAGAATTATGAGCATTAATAACCAAACTGAGGGGAGTTTGAGAACTTTAGTAATTTCTTTTTTGGAAATTCGTTCTAGGGTCATTTTTTGCTCATCCTGACCTGATTTCATAAAAAGCCAAACCAACAACCCTATTACTATGATAATTATCGAAGCGGTATATATAACATAAGTAAAGGCATTTTTCCTGTCAACCAAAGTGGCCGTATCAGGCTGTTCAGTCAAGAAAAAAGAAAAAATAACCACCCCGAGCAAACCAAAAAGGGCCCCTGTTAACCCACGGCCACCATCTAAAAAACCGAATGCTTTGCCCTGCGAATCACTACCACCCCACACCCGTGTTGCCTTGATCATTGCCGCCCAGAACATAAAGATGGTCGTGAATCCCCAAAACCCATATAAGGTTTGTAGCATCCATAATTCAGGATACTGGGCAAACACGAATCCACCGATAGCCGTCATCCACAACGCCACTGCAATTAACTTCCGTGGAGGAAATTTATCGGCCAACGGGCCTCCTAAAAGATAGGAGGGTACCGCAACGAGGCCATATACTGAAAAGCAAAGTCCCAACTCAACATTATCCAACTGAAATACGTCTAGAACAGTGGGGCGAAAGACTCGGGGCAGTACAAAGGGCAAGATGAAAATAGCTTCTCCTGAAAGAATCAATAATAATAAATACAGCCAGCTAGGTTTGCTTTTTTTCACACAATTAAATTTTAGTAACTATTTGATTCAACTTTTATGACCGTATTTACAATGTTCCCAACCAGTTTATTAAGGATAAAAGTGAGACATTTCACAAGCTTTTTGCATCTTAATGTTCACTTCACAAGATGCTAAAGCTAGTTTAATATTTTCAAATACCTGGGAAGATGGTTTTACAACACAGTTGTTGAAATTTGCTTCTCATCCATTCAAAATCATGTCAGCACCCTTCTCGGCAATCATATAAACCGGGGCATTTGTATTGCCCGAAACGATTTTTGGCATTATGGAGGCATCGATGACCCGAAGACCATCGAGGCCATGTACCTTAAGTTCATGATCTACCACCGCCATGGCATCGTTCCCCATTTTACAGGTGCCTACCGGGTGGTAAATGGTCTCCAAACTCTTTCTGATATGGGTCTCCCAATCGGCATCGGATTTAGGTAGGTTATTGGGCATTAAGAGTTTGTCTCGAAACTCATCAAAGTTCGATTGTTGTAAAAGTTCCAATGCCAGCTTGCCCCCCTTGACAAGGGCCTGCATATCTTCTTTTTCAGAAAGAAAATTTGGGTCGATTATAGGCGCATTCTTCGGATTGGCATCCGCAAGACGCACTGTACCCCTACTCTTTGGATGCAAAAGTGATGGTAAAACGGTATAACCATCTTTAGGATGAACAAAAGTCTTGATATCATAGGCGTCACCACCATATTCACTGCCCATATGCATCGGGGCAAAATGAAATTGAAAATTGGTAGTATCGCCCAAAGTGTCAACATTAAAAAAGGCCACGGCCTCTAACGGACCAATGGTAAAGGGCCCTTTCTTTTTGGTGACATAAGACCACAATGCCCTTACTTGCCCTAAGGTCGAGGCTCCATGATTTAGTCCAAGTCTTTGCTTGGCCGCGAACGAAACAGGATAGAACAAATGGTCTTGTAAATTTTTACCGACCCCGCTCAGTTGGTGCTTAAGTTGAATGTTATGTTCTGAAAGCTCTTCTGCATCGCCGATACCTGAAAGCATTAATAATTGGGGGGAGCCAAAGGCACCACTTGAAACGATCACTTCTCGATTGGCCTGAAACGTTCGTTTTTTATTTCCAATTAGAACGGATATACCGGTTGCCTTTTTTCCTTCCAACACAATCTTTGACACTGTGGCTTTGGTCAGTATCGTTAAATTAGGATGGTTTAAAACCGGGCGTAAAAAGGCATCGGCGGCACTATTCCTTCTGGCATCTTTAATGGTGAACTGAAAATGGCCGATACCCTCTTGTTTGGAACCATTGTAATCCTTGTTTTTAGGAATTCCCAGCTTTTGGCCAGCTTCAATGAACGCTTGGGCAAATGGCGTTTTATAATGTTGTGGAAGGGTCACGTTTAGTTCGCCATCACGGCCATGAAACCCTTCATCCATCACATTTGCCTGTTCGTGATGTTCGGACTTGATAAAATAAGGTTTAACCGATTCATAGTCCCACCCTTCATTACCCAGTTCGGCCCAATGGTCGTAGTCATTTTGATTTCCACGAACATAGGCCATGGCATTGGTAGAACTACATCCGCCCAAGGTTTTTCCCCGGGGGAGATAAATCTTACGGTGGTCGACATGCAGTTGCGGCGTAGTCCAGAATTGCCAATCAATTTTTTGACGAAACAGTTTTACGTAGGCTCCTGGAATTGAGATTAAAGGATTCTTGTCCTTTCCTCCTGCTTCCACTAAAAGAACAGAATGGTTCTTACATAATCGATTGGCCAGGACACAGCCTGCCGAGCCAGCACCCACAATGATATAATCAAAAAGTTGTTGCATGTTCTAAAGATAAAGTTTTGGCATAGACTTTTTCATTAACACGGCTTTAAGAAATCTCCCTTAGTGATTACGCTATCTTTAGCCGACTAATTGACTACCTAAAATGAAAAAATTACTTTATCTTTTGATGCTATTGGCATCTGCTTCTCTGCTTGCTCAAGAATTTACGATGGACCTGGTTCAAGACATGAAACCAAGAAATATCGGACCGGCTGGAATGAGCGGCCGGGTAACGGCAATTGATGTGCAACTCTCCAATCCTGATGTGATGTATGTAGGTACAGCTTCTGGTGGGTTATGGAAATCAACATCTGGCGGTATAAAGTGGGACCCAATTTTTGACAAAGAAGTTACTGCTTCAATTGGTGCTGTTGCCATTCAACAATCAAATCCTTCGGTAATTTGGGTGGGAACTGGTGAAGGAAATCCGAGAAACAGTCTAAATGGTGGATACGGTATTTATAAATCCCTTGATGGTGGAAAGTCATGGAAATCAATGGGTTTAGAAAAAACCAGGCATATTCACCGTGTAATCATAGATCCTACAAACCCAGATGTCGTTTACGTTGGCGCCATCGGTTCACCGTGGGGTGAACATGCTGAACGCGGTGTTTTCAAAACATCTGATGGTGGTAAAAGTTGGAAGAAAATACTTTTCGTGAACAACAAAACAGGTGTTGCCGACATGGTTATGGATCCTACAAATCCGAATAAACTTTTGGTAGCACTTTGGGAACATAAAAGGGATCCTTGGTTCTTTAAATCTGGTGGCAAGGGCAGTGGGCTACATATGACCCATGACGGCGGCGATACTTGGAAACAGTTGTCTGAAGAAGATGGCCTTCCCAAAGGTGACCTTGGGCGAATCGGAATTGCTATTGCCAAAAACAAACCCAATGTGGTTTATGCCTTGATTGAGGCAAAGAAAAATGCCCTTTACAAGTCAATGGACGGCGGATTCAAATGGAAAAAGGTAAATGACAAAAATGATATAGGCAACCGCCCATTTTACTACTCTGACATCTTTGTAGACCCAGAAAATGAAAACAGGGTCTATTCTGTATTTACTTATGTCAATGTTTCTGAAGATGGTGGTAAAAACTTCAAAGAACTCATGCCCGCCTATGGTGTAAGCAATGGGGTACACCCTGACCACCATGCCTGGTGGATACATCCTAAAAACGGTCAGTTCATGATTGATGGTAATGACGGTGGTATGAACATTACCAAAGACGGTGGTAAAACATGGCGTTTTATTGGCAATCTTCCTGTCGCCCAGTTCTACCACATCAATGTTGATAATGAATATCCCTATAATGTATATGGAGGGATGCAAGACAATGGTTCTTGGAGAGGTCCGGCCTACGTGTGGAGGGCCCAAGGCATTCGTAATAGTTATTGGCAAGAAATTGCGTTTGGTGATGGCTTCGATGTAGTACCAGATAAAGACAATAATCAATTTGGTTATGCCATGAGTCAACAGGGTTTCGTTAGTCGATACGATTGGAAAACGGGGAACAATTATACGGTACGACCTACTTCACCAGATGCTGACACCAAGTTACGTTTTAATTGGAATGCTGGAATTGGGCAGGACCCCTTTGATAATAGCAC